>JBIISS010000036.1:0-8159 GCA_044340895.1 Microbacteriaceae bacterium | reverse complement strand
GCCGGGTCTTTCGCGAGGGCCCACGGCGCCTGCTCGGTGATGTACCCGTTGAGAGCATCGACGAGCGTCCACACGCTCGCGATGGCCTCGTGAATGGCGAGCCGGTCGATCGCGTCGTCAGCCTGCGCAATTGCGGCAAGCGCAACGTCGGCGATTGCCTGGTCCGCTGGTTGAACATCCACCGCGGCCGGCACCACACCGTCGAAGTACTTCTGCGTCATCGCAAGCACGCGCGACGCGAGGTTGCCGAAGCCGTTAGCGAGCTCGGCCTGGTAGCGAGCCGAAAGGTCTTCCCACGAGAAGGATCCGTCCTGGCCGAACGCGATGGCGCTCAAGAAGTAGTAGCGGAAGGCATCCGACCCGAACGTGTCGGTGATGTCAGTGGGCGCGATACCCGTGAGCTTCGACTTCGACATCTTCTCGCCGCCGACGAGCAACCAACCGTGACCAAAGACGCGGTGCGGCACGTCGATGCCGGCGGCCATGAGCATCGCTGGCCAGATGACCGCGTGAAAGCGCAGGATGTCTTTGCCCACGATGTGCGTCGCGGGCCACAGCGAAGCGAGCTTCTCGGGGTCAGACCCGTAGCCAGCAGCTGTGATGTAGTTGAGCAACGCGTCGAACCAGACGTAGACAACGTGCGACTCGTCCCAGGGAAGCTTGATGCCCCAGTCGAATGTGCCACGAGAAATCGACAGATCAGCCAAGCCCTGCTTGACGAACTGGATGACCTCGTTGCGCGCCGACTCGGGCTGAACAAACTCGGGGCGCGCCTCATATAAATCGAGCAACTGCTGCTCGAACTGGCTCATCTTGAAGAAGTAGTTCTTCTCGTGCAAAATCTCGACGGGCTTCGAGTGGATCGCGCAGACCTGCTGCCCGGCGTAGTCGCCGGTGCCATCGACCAGATCGCTCGACTGCTTGTATTCCTCGCAGCCGACACAGTAGGCGCCTTCGTATTCACCCGTGTAAATGAAACCTTTGTCGTGAAGCAACGAGAGAAACTTCTGCACGTTATCTTCGTGACGCGGTTCGGTCGTTCGAATGAAATCGTCATTGCGAATGTCGATGGTCTTGAGCAGTGGCTTCCATGCGCTCTCGACCAGGCGGTCAGCCCACTCCTTCGGCGTCGCGCCGTTTGCCGTTGCGGTGCGCAGAATCTTCTGTCCGTGTTCGTCGGTTCCGGTCAGCAACCACGTGGGGTCACCCGACTGGCGATGCCAGCGCGCAAGTACGTCTGTGGCGACCTCGGTATACGCGTGTCCGATGTGAGGCACGTCGTTGACATAGAAAATCGGTGTCGTGACGTAGAAGCTATTGGGCGCGGACATGTGCTCCAGTCTAAATCTTGGGGCGGGAGCCCAACGCACCCTGGTAGAGGTCACGTTTGCTCAAGCCCGTGAGGTCGGCGACCTGCGCCGAGGCATCCTTGAGGCCGAGCCCGGTTGCGGTGAGACGTGCGACTTCGGCGAGGGCATCCTCAAACGAAACGGATGCGCCTGCGGCCGCTCCGCCAATAACCACAACGATTTCGCCACGCACCTCTTCTCGCGCCCACTCCGCAAGCTCGCCCAGCGTGCCGCGCTTCACTTCTTCGAACATCTTGGTCAGCTCGCGACACACAGCCGCGGGCCGGTCGGCACCGAGCACATCACGCGCATCGGCGAGCGACTCATCGATTCGATGCGGACTTTCGAAGAACACCATGGTTCGAGGTTCGCGCTCGAGAGCAGCGAACGCAGTTCGTCGGTCTGACGATTTGCGCGGCAGGAAGCCTTCGAACGTGAATCGGTCGGTGGGCAGACCCGAAACGGCGAGCGCAGTGACAACAGCCGATGGTCCGGGAATAACCGAAACCCCGATGCCGGCTTCAACAGCCGCGCGCACGAGAACGAACCCGGGGTCGCTGACGGTTGGCATGCCCGCGTCGCTCAAGACGAGCACGTCGTCGTCGACGGCCAAACGAAGAATCTCACCGGCCCGATCACCTTCGTTGTGTTCGTGCAGTGCGATGAGCTTGGGTCGGTTCTCGATGTGCAGACCAGCGAGCAATTTCGATGTCGTTCGCGTGTCTTCACACGCGATGACGGCGACCGTTTCGAGCATCTCGCGCAGGCGCGGTGAGGCGTCGCCGAGATTGCCGATGGGTGTGCCGCCGAGGATAATCACAGCATTCAGTTTGTCAGGTGTATTGCTCGTAGGCTGTTCTGCGTGACCACGGGGGCTGAACACGCGCAAGAGATCACAGGCTCGCGCATCGACGAACTGTGGGCACGCGTACTCGCGTCGCCGCGTCGCGCTCGTGTGTGGTTTTGGGGCGGCCCCATCGCGGTCACGCTGTTCGCGTTCATCTTGCGCATCTGGAATCTCGGCAACCCTCGATCACTCGTCTTTGATGAGACCTTCTACGTCAAGGATGCGTGGACACTCTTCAACCTCGGTTACGAGGCGACCTGGCCAGAGAACACCGACCCGGTCTTCAACTCCGGCGGGGCCGACACATTCAACACGATTGGTTCGTTTGTCGTTCATCCCCCACTTGGCAAGTGGCTGATTGCCCTCGGAATGGCGCCGTCTGCCGGCGTTGACCCCGTGGGCTGGCGCATTGCCGTCGCGCTGGCCGGTACGCTCGCGGTCTTTCTGCTCGTGCTCATCGGCCGACGGCTGACCGGCTCCACTCTGATGGGCGTGCTCGCCGGCCTCTTTTTGGCCATCGACGGGCAGGCAATCGTCTTGTCGCGAGTCTCGATTCTCGACGGCCTGCTCATGGCGGTCATTTTGGTGGCCTTCTACTTTCTTCTGCGCGACCGCGAGTGGATTCGAGCGCGCAACCACGCGCCCGCATGGCGACCGTGGCTGCTTGCCGCCGGCCTCGCCTTCGGTGCCGCGTGCAGCATCAAGTGGTCGGGTCTGTACTTTCTCGCCGCCTTCGGTGTGTGGGTCGTCGTCATGGATATCGTCGACCGTCGCGCCCTCGGACTGAAGTGGTGGCCAACGCCAGCCGTGCCCCGCGCGCTTATTGCCTTTGCACTGATGGTGCCGACCGCTGCCGCGGTGTACATCGCGTCGTGGACCGGGTGGATTGTGACCTCGGGTGGCTATGCCCGCGATTGGTTCGCCACTCACGTCGATGAGCGTTGGGGTGGATTGCTTACCTGGGTTCCTGAGTGGTTTCAGTCGCTGTGGGACTTTCATCGCCAGGCTTATGAGTTTCACGTCGGGCTTGTGGCATCGCATCCGTATCAGGCAAACCCACTGACCTGGCTCGCCATGACGCGGCCCACCAGCATGTTCTTCGAGAGTTCGAAGCTCGGCGAAAACGGATGCGGATACAGCGAGTGCGCTTCGGCCATCACGCCGATTCCCAACCCGCTCATCTGGTACGCGGCAATCATCGCGCTCGTCTGGTTGCTTGTCGCATTTATTCGCTCGCGCAAGTGGGAATACGGAGTCGTCTTGTTGGGCGTTGCAGCCGGCTACCTGCCCTGGCTGATGTATCTCAACCGCACGGTGTTCCAGTTCTACTCGATCGTCTTCGAACCGTTTCTGATTCTCGCGCTCGTGTTTGCGTTTCAGAAGATGTTGGGCAGCAGGGATGCCCCTCGCTACCGCCGAGACAGCGGCGTGCGTTTCGTCGCCCTTTTCACCCTTCTCAGCATCATGATCAGCATCTTCTTCTTTCCCATCTGGACCGGCATGCAAACGCCATTTTGGTTTTGGCAAGCACATATGTGGATTCCGAGCTGGGTTTAGTTCTAGGCTCAGGAATTGTGACAGCGTACGTCTCAGCTTTTGACCTCTTCTCTCTCGGGTTGGGGCCCTCAAGCTCGCATACCGTCGGTCCGATGCGCGCTGCAGCAGATTTCGCTGTGCGCTTGCAGCGTTCCGGTCGCCTCACAGGTGACAATCCGGTCGCGCGCGTTCACTGCGTTTTGTTCGGGTCTCTGGGCTCGACGGGAATCGGTCACGGCACACCGAGTGCCATCGTGGCCGGACTCACCGGCTTTTCGCCGGAAACTGCCGACCCTCACAACGTGCGGGGCGCGTGGGAACGGCTTGACGAGAATCCGACTCTGAATCTGGCGGGCGAACACAGCATCACTTTTGAGCGCGACGACATTGAGTTTCAGCCGCGCACTCGACTACCCGGTCACGCCAACGCGCTGACGCTCACTGCGACGGATGCGCACGGCAAGACCATTGCCGAGGAAACGTACTTCTCCATTGGCGGTGGGTTTATTCGGCGAGACGGTGACTCACATTCGGAAGCAGGCGGCATCGAGTGGCCGATGCCCTTCACTAATTCCGAGGCGATGATCGCGCTCTGCGACCAGCACGGAATTTCTATCGCAGAGGTCGCCTTGGCCAACGAACTCGCACAACATTCCCTCGACGACCTGAACGAGCGCTTGGACCTCATTTGGTCGACCATGCACGATTGCGTCACGGCAGGTCTGTCGGGTCACGGCGAGTTACCCGGTGGGCTGCACGTTCAGCGACGGGCCGCTCAACTGCGAGCGAATCTTGAGGCGGCAACAAGCCCCGATCATGACACGACCACGGAGTGGCTTCACGCTTTTGCTCTCGCAGTCAATGAGGAGAACGCGGCCGGCGGGCGCGTTGTGACCGCACCGACAAATGGCGCTGCCGGCATTGTGCCCGCTGTGGCGATGTATGCCCTGCGCTTCGTTCCTGGCGTGACGGCGACGCACCTGCGCACCTACCTCTTGACGGCGACGGCGATTGGTTCTCTGTTCAAGGCCAATGCGAGCATCTCTGGGGCTGAAGCGGGATGCCAGGGCGAGGTCGGCCCCGCCTGCGCAATGGCCGCTGCCGGCCTCTGCGCGTTGCTCGGCGGAACGCCTCGGCAGATTGAGAACGCTGCCGAAATCGCGATGGAGCACCACCTCGGTCTCACCTGTGATCCGATTGGCGGTCTCGTTCAGGTGCCGTGCATCGAACGCAATGCCATCGCGTCGACCACGGCCGTGAGCGCAGCACGCTTGGCATTACACGGTGACGGCACGCATCTTGTCTCGCTCGACGCCGTCATCGAAACCATGCGTCAGACCGGACTCGACATGAACACCAAATACAAGGAGACCAGCGAAGGCGGTCTCGCGGTGAACGTCATCGAGTGCTAGCGCTCAATGAAGGTGTCGACGGGCACTGATGCGTTCTTGCGACTCAGTGCCACAAACATCAGGATGCCCGCAATCAAGATGAGCACGGCTGCACCGGCCGACGTCATGTTGAACGCGTAGGCGTACGCGCCCTCAATCTGGGCCACGGGAATCGCAGACAGAGCGGAGTTCGACGTGGTGCCGGTTGCCATATAGCTCGTGATTGCATCCCAGTTTTCTTCGCCGGTCACGGTTCCTTTCGAAATCTCGTTGACTCGGCTGAGGGTGAGAATGCTGATTGCGGTAGACGTGCCCGTGAGACCGAGTGCGTAGCCGAACTGCCCGACGGCCATCTTGCTCGACGTGACAGCTCCGTAGAACTTCGCTGGGGCGAGCTTGAGAAACAGATTGCCCTGCGTGGTCGCGTTCATCATGTAGCCGAGTCCAGCGAGCACCATTCCGACAACGAACACGAGGTAACCGGAGGTTGGTCCCACAATCGCGAGATCGATGAAAGCGAGAACGAGGAACCCGTAACCGGTGACGGAGATGAAGCGGGACGCGACACCCCGTGACAGTAGCGCACCGGCGACAAGCGAGCCGACGATTCCGGCAGCGGACATGGGCAGCTGTGCCACTCCAATGAGTGACGGAGTGATGTGCGTCACGTACTGCCACATGTTCGGCAGCATCTGGCTCAGTCCACCGGCAGCGAAATTCCAGAAGATGCCCATGATGACCGCGCCAAGAAATGCGGGATGAGTGAGGAGCTTGATCGGGAAGACCGGATTCTTCGCCCGCGACTCATGCCACGCGAAGATCGCGAGAGAGACGACACCGATGGCCATCGGGGCCAGAAAATCAACGGATGTAAAGCCCTTGCTTGCGTTGCTGATGCCGGCGAGCAGTGTCGCGAGGCCCACGCCAACAAAGATGAGTCCGGGCACATCCACACGCCCCGTACCCACGCGAGGCATCTTGGGCAAGATCGCGGGGATGAACCAAATCAAAATGAGGGCAATCGCCGGAAGCAGCAGATATGTGAGTCGCCAGCTGACCCCGAGCAGCACCCCGGTGACGACCATGACCACGACGGGCACGACCCCGTTAAGGATGTTGAACATGGCCATTGCGCCGCCGAGAGACTTCTCACTCGACACGACGCGCAACATGGCATAGGCAGAACCGAACGTGATTCCGAGCGCCATGCCGGTGATGATGCGTCCAGACAGGTACATAGCTGGGTCTTGGCTCACGGCGGTGAGTACTTGACCGGCCGAGGAGACGATGAGGGACGCAAAGAGAATGCCGCGACGACCGAGTCGGTCGGCGAGCATCCCGCCCGTGATTGCGAAGGCAGCGAGGGCGAGGGTCGAGATGCCCGCGGCGAGCGATTGCATTGACGCCGTGAAGTTCAATTCATCTGAGGCCTTGACCAGCGACAACGACGACACGAGGGGGTCTGCCACCTGAATCGCACCGAGCATGCCGAGCACGATGACGGCGCCGCGTCGAAATCCTTTTTCTGGCTCAGTTACAGTCGATGAGGGACGTGCCATGAGAAGCCAACTTCCGTGATCAGGGTGGAACAACAGTTCATCCTACCGAGAGCGTTGCGCCCAGGAGGAAACAGGTGAGGCGTGCAGATTGAATTCCCGCCTAACCTACCGGTGTCGGAACGTCGAAACGACATCGAAGAGGCGATTCGCGACCACCAGGTTGTCATCGTCGCCGGCGCCACCGGCTCCGGCAAAACGACACAGCTACCCAAGATGGCGCTCGCGCTCGGTCGGGAACGCATCGCTCACACACAGCCGCGACGCATTGCCGCTCGGGCCGTCGCCGAACGGGTCGCCGAGGAGCTCGGTGTCGAACTGGGCAAAGAAGTCGGTTACCGCGTTCGTTTCACCGATCAGTCATCCGACACATCTCTCATCACGGTGATGACCGACGGCATTTTGCTCAACGCGATTCACCGCGACCCCGAGTTGCGCGCGTTCGACACGATCATCATCGACGAGGCGCACGAGCGCAGTCTCAACATCGACTTTCTGCTCGGCTATCTGAAACGCATCTTGCCCAAACGGCCCGACCTCAAGGTGATCATCACGAGCGCGACGATAGACCCCGAGAGTTTCTCAGCGCACTTCGACGGCGCACCCATCATCGAGGTGAGTGGGCGCACGTATCCGATTGAGGTGCGTTATCGGTCACTCGTTGCCGAGAAGATGACGAGCGACGACCCGGATGACCCCGACGAAGCATCCGGCGGGCAAGCCACGCCGGAGGTGACCGACTACATCGACGGTATCGTTGCGGCACTCGACGAGCTCGCACGAGAAGCTCCCGGTGACGTGCTCGTCTTTCTCTCCGGTGAGAATGAGATTCGGGATGCGCAAGATGCCATCGCCGGACGAATCGAAAGCGGCGCGCTCTCAGGAACAGAGGTACTCCCGCTGTACGGTCGACTCTCGTCCGCCGAGCAGCACCGCGTTTTCGAACGCTCGACCGTGCCCGGCATGCGACGACGGGTGATTCTGGCGACGAACGTCGCCGAAACGAGTTTGACCGTGCCGGGCATCCGCTATGTCATTGACACCGGGCTTGCTCGCATCTCGCGGTACAGCTCGCGGGCGAAAGTTCAGCGATTGCCCATCGAGGCGATCTCGCAAGCGAGCGCGAACCAACGCTCGGGTAGGTGTGGTCGAACGAGTGACGGCATCGCGATTCGCCTGTACAGCGAAGAAGATTTCGCCAAGCGTCCCGAGTTCACTGACCCCGAGATTCTGCGCACGAACCTCGCGTCGGTCATTCTGCAGGCTGCGTCGCTGGGCATCGCCGACATCGCCGAGTTTCCTTTCATTCAACCGCCCGATGCGAAGGGCGTGAAAGACGGCGTCGACTTGTTGCGCGAGCTCGGCGCGGTTGTGGCCACCGCCCACGGCGTTCCCAAACTCACCAAGGTCGGGCGCGACCTCGCCAAGCTCCCCATCGAACCGCGGTTTGCCCGCATGGTTGTTGAGTCTCGGCGTCTCG
>JBIISS010000035.1:0-8246 GCA_044340895.1 Microbacteriaceae bacterium | reverse complement strand
CCCTTGACGATCGCTTCGTACACCTTGACGCGGCCGACGATGTCGTCCGACTTGATGGTGAGAAGCTCCTGGAGTGCGTATGCGGCACCATAAGCCTCGAGTGCCCACACCTCCATCTCGCCGAAACGCTGTCCACCGAACTGTGCTTTACCACCGAGCGGCTGCTGGGTAATCATGGAGTACGGACCGGTCGAACGAGCGTGAATCTTGTCGTCGACGAGGTGGTGCAGCTTCAGGATGTACATGTAGCCGACCGACACGGGCTCAGGGAACGGCTCACCGGAACGGCCGTCGAACAGACGTGCCTTTCCACTTGAGCCGATGAGGCGCATTCCGTCACGCGTGGGGAGCGTCGAGTCAAGCAGACCGGCGATTTCATCCTCGAGTGCACCGTCGAAAACCGGCGTTGCCACCTTGGTTCCGGGAGCAGCTTCGCGAGCAACCTCTGGCAGCTTGGCCGACCACGTCGGGTTGCCCTCGACCTTCCAGCCCTGCTTCGCAATCCAACCGAGGTGCGTCTCGAGTACCTGACCGAAGTTCATGCGACCGGGGATACCCAGCGGGTTGAGCACAACATCCACTGGCGTACCGTCTTCGAGGAACGGCATGTCTTCTACCGGCAAGATCTTGGCGATGACACCCTTGTTTCCGTGACGACCAGCAAGCTTGTCACCTTCGGTGATCTTGCGCTTCTGCGCGATGTAGACGACAACGCGCTGGTTGACACCCGAACCGAGTTCGTCTTCGTCGTTCTCGGCGTCAAACACCTTGACCGCGATGACCGTTCCGGCTTCACCGTGAGGAACCTTCAGTGAGGTGTCGCGAACTTCGCGGCTCTTCTCGTTGAAGATGGCACGCAGCAGGCGCTCTTCGGCAGAAAGCTCGGTCTCACCCTTAGGCGTGACCTTGCCGACGAGGATGTCGCCGGGGCGAACCTCGGCACCGATACGAATGATTCCGCGCTCGTCGAGGTTGGCGATGAGTTCCTGCGACACGTTTGGCAGGTCGCGCGTGATCTCTTCTTTACCGAGCTTGGTGTCACGTGCATCGACGTCGTACTCCTCGATGTGAATCGAGCTGAGCACGTCTTCTGACACGAGACGCTGGCTAAGGATAATCGCGTCCTCGAAGTTGTGACCCTCCCACGGCATGAACGCCACGAGGAGGTTCTTGCCCAATGCGAGTTCACCGTCTTCGGTGGCGGGGCCATCAGCGATGACCTGGCCGACCTCAACACGGTCACCCGCGTTGACGACAACACGGTTGTTGTAGCTCGTGCCCTGGTTCGAGCGGTCGAACTTGCGCAGGTAGTAGTCCTGCGTGCCACCGGCGTCGAGCTGGATGGTCACGACGTCTGCCGAAACCTCCGAGACAACACCCGCAGCAGAAGCAAAGATTACGTCGCCGGCGTCAATAGCTGCGAAGTTCTCCATGCCGGTACCAACCAGTGGCGACTCCGAACGGAGAAGCGGCACGGCCTGACGCTGCATGTTGGCACCCATGAGCGCGCGGTTGGCATCGTCGTGCTCGAGGAACGGAATGAGCGACGTTGCGACCGACACCATCTGGCGTGGCGAAACATCCATGTAGTCGACGTTCTCAGCGAGAACGAGGTCAACTTCTCCGGCCTTACGACGAACGAGCACGCGCTCTTCAGCGAAGTGCTTGTCGGCGGTCAGCGGAGCGTTGGCCTGAGCAACAACGTGCTCGTCTTCTTCGCTTGCGGTGAGGTAGTCGATGTTCTCGGTGACCTTGCCCTTGACTACGCGGCGGTAGGGCGTCTCGATGAAACCGAAAGCGTTGATGCGCGCGAACGAAGCGAGCGAACCAATGAGCCCAATGTTTGGGCCTTCCGGGGTTTCGATCGGGCACATGCGGCCGTAGTGCGACGGGTGAACGTCACGAACCTCAACACCTGCACGCTCGCGCGACAGACCACCCGGGCCCAGCGCCGAGAGACGGCGCTTGTGCGTCAGTCCGGCGAGCGGGTTGTTCTGGTCCATGAACTGCGACAGCTGGCTGGTTCCGAAGAACTCCTTGATCGCAGCAACAACCGGACGCACGTTAATGAGCGTCTGCGGGGTGATCGCTTCGATGTCCTGCGTGGTCATGCGCTCGCGAACCACACGCTCCATTCGGGAAAGACCCGTACGAACCTGGTTCTGAATGAGCTCGCCTACGGCGCGGATTCGACGGTTACCAAAGTGGTCGATGTCATCCACGTCGAGAGGGATGTCCGCAGCCTTACCGCCGCGAATTCCCTTGATGGTCTTCTGGCCTGCGTGCAACGCAACGAGGTACTTGATTGTCGCAACGATGTCTTCGACGGTAAGAACCGACGCGTTGATCGGTGACTCGAGACCGAGCTTCTTGTTCAGCTTGTAACGACCCACCTTGGCGAGGTCGTAACGCTTGGACTGGAAGTAGTAGTTGTCGAGCAGAGCGCGAGCGGCTTCGGTCGCAACCTGCTCTCCCGGGCGAAGCTTGCGGTAGATGTCCTTGAGTGCGTCTTCCTTGGTGAGGATGCTGTCCTTCTCCAGGGTGGCCGCAATCGACTCGTAGCCCGCGAATTCCTTTTCGATGTCTTCGCTCGTCAGGCCGAGAGCTTTGAGGAAGACGGTGACCGACTGCTTGCGCTTGCGGTCGATACGAACACCAACCTGGTCGCGACGGTCGATTTCGAACTCGAGCCATGCACCACGGCTCGGGATCATGCGTGCGGAGTAAATCTCAACGTCGGAGGTCTTCTCGAGCGTGCGCTCGAAGTAGACACCCGGGCTACGCACAAGCTGCGACACGACGACGCGCTCGGTGCCGTTCACAATGAACGTGCCCTTGTCGGTCATGAGGGGGAAGTCACCCATGAACACGGTCTGGCTCTTGATTTCGCCGGTCTCGTGATTGATGAATTCGGCCTCGACGTAGAGCGGTGCCGAGTAGGTCTTACCGCGCTCCTTGCACTCGTCGATGGTGTACTTCTCTTCTTCGAGGAACGGATCCTTGAAGCCGAGCTCCATCGTGCGGTCGTTGTTCTCGATCGGGGAGACCTCTTCGAAGATCTCCTCGAGACCCATTCGCTCCGACACGTCGGTGCGACCGGCCTTCTTGGCCTCGGCAAGTCGCGCCTTCCAGGCGTCGTTACCGACGAGCCAATCAAAGCTCTCCGTCTGCAATGCGAGCAGGTCGGGAACCTTGATGGTGTCTGTGATTTTGGCGAACGAAAGACGCGATGCCTCGCGACCGTTCTTTGGGGACTTGTTTGCGTTGCGCGCAGCAGCCAAGGGAATTACCTCCAGATGGCACTCACTGTGTCATCATGTCGTGTCGGCGGGGACTGTATGAAAAGCGAATCCAAGAACGCCAAATACCCACCCGAGTGTGGCAACTTCGTTGGAAGCCACGCGGTGAGAGAGCTGGCACGCCGACCGCAATATGACGACGCGCGAATTCCTAGATGCGCAAATTACAACTATAGGTCGCCGGTGTGCCCGGTGTCTAGTTACAATTCGACGACAATTCATTAACTGGAGCTCACATGGCCGAAAACCCGCAGATAACCCTGCGTGAATCCGGCGAACGAGCCATATTGATGCCCGACCCATACCAATCGGGAGCATTGATTCTTGAGGTGGACGGCACGCCACAATCGCACGTCTTTGCCGAGTCACCCGATGATCTCTTCTTTGAGTACATCCGCAGAATCGGTCATGTCATCGACCTTTTTCGAATGCCGGGGCAACCCATCACAGCTGTGCATCTCGGTGGCGGGGCCCTGACTCTGCCTCGCTACATTGTGGCGACTCGTCCGGGTTCGCGTCAGCAGGTTCTCGAACGGCACGCCGACCTGATTGATTTCGTGCGCGAACACCTGCCGCTACCCAGCGGCGCCTCGATTCGATTTCGCTACGGGGATGCGCGCGAAACGCTCAACAAACTACCCGCCGGCTTGCGCGGAACGGTCGACCTCGTTGTGGTCGACATCTTCGCTGGCGCACGCACCCCCGCCCATGTGACGAGCCAGGAATTCTTCATCGAGGTGTCTCGGTTACTCTCTCCCGACGGTGTTGTCGTGGTGAACGTGGCCGACGGCCCCGGTCTCACCTTCGCGCGGGCCGAGACGGCGACCTTGCGCAGCGTGCTGCCCGAGGTCATCGCCATCGCCGAGGCGCAGGTCTTGAAGGGTCGCCGGTTCGGAAACGTCGTGCTCGTGGGTTCTCGATCCGAGGCCCTGTTGGAATGGCTCCCTCGGTTGTTGGCCGGGGGTCCGCATCCGGCAAAAGCTGTCGCTGGCAAAGAGCTTGTCGAGTTCATTGCCAGTGCACCCATCGTCACTGACGCAACTGCGGTGCCAAGCCCCAGCCCAAACAAAAGCATCTTCGCGGTGAAGCGGTCGTAATGGCGAACCTCACCGACGTGCAGTCGTGGGCGCACGAGTTAATGGCCCACCACATCACCGAGCGCGGCTGGTCGTTTGGGTTTGACCACGCGAAAATGCGTGCCGGTTTGTGCGACTTCAAGAAGAAGCGCATCTCGGTCTCGAGATACCTCGTGGCGCGCTATGAAGATGATGAAGTTCGACAGATTCTGCTTCACGAAATCGCGCACGCACTGGCCGGGTCAAAAGCTGGTCACGGGCCCAAGTGGCGAATCATCGCCAAGCAGATTGGTTACGACGGCAAGCGCACCCATGATGGAAGTGCCGCCAATGATCTCGCGCCCATCGTCGGCTATTGCCCGGTGGGCCACGAGTTCTTCCGATTCAAGAGAGCGACTCGCCCGCTCTCGTGCGGGCGGTGTAACCGAGGTTTCAACCGCGATAGCCTCATCACGTGGCACCAGCGTGACGCACTCTAAGGGAGCATGATGGACATTTTTCTGCGGCTCACCCTCGATGCTGACATCGAGACAGTGTGGGATGCGCTCGCGCGACCCGCGCAGATGCAGGCTGCCGCGAGTCCGTTCATTCACGTTCGCTCACGTGAACAGGGCGGCTTTCCGGCGAAGTGGATTCCCAACACGCCACACCTCGTTGCGCTCTCGCTTTTCGGGCTCATCCCGTTGGGCACTCAAGTCGTCGAGCCACGATTCGAGCAGAGGCCGGGCGGCGTTCGAATGGTGATTGATTCCGGAGCTCCAATGAGTGGTCCGTTAACGCGGCTCAGACATTGGGAGCACCGCATGGCTGTCTCGGTCGTTAACGAACGTCAAACGTTGTACCGTGACCGTCTGCGGATTCGTGGCGGATGGTTGACCGTTCCATTCGGAATCGGTCTGTGGTTCATGTGGCAGTTACGCGGGCGATCGCTCGTACGTTCGATGCGTCGAATTAGCCGCGCGCGGCGTTAGCTTTGTCGATGTCGCCTTCAGTGGAGGCTTCATCAAGCACAACCTGCACGTCAGTCGACGAAAGCGAGCGCAATTCGAACGAGAACGAGTCCATGACCCGGGTCTGGTTCTCAAGCCACTCAACGCGGGCCTCGGCGTCACCAAACGCTTCGGTGCTGTACTCCTCGTAGCGGGTCACCAAGTTCTCTGCGAGGCGACGAGCTTCGGCAATGGCGCGAGCAGCCTCTTCACGAGCATCGCGAAGAATCGTGTCGGCCTGCGTGCGCAACGTGGCAAGTTCTGATTCAGCCTGATTCGTCAATTCACCCGCAGTCGCGACAGCCTGTGCCACACGTGAGCTGGCCTCTTCGCTCAGGCGCTCGACGTGAGCAACCGCCTCTTCGTTGCGAGCCAAGCGCTCGCGCTCGGCTTCGTCTTCCGCGATCTTGATGTCGTAGTCCATACGCAACTGGTCGCGCTCGGCGATCTGACGCGTGGTGACAAGTTCGGTCTTGATGTCTTCGACCTCTTGGTGAAGACGCGCGCGACGGTCAGATGCGGCAATCTCTGTCTCAGAGATGAACTTCGCGCCACGACGCTGCGCGGTCTCGAGGCTGGTTCGCGCCTGAACGAGAAGCGCTTCTGCCTGGTTGTCGAGCTCCGTACGACGGCGCTCTGTCTCAACTCGATTGTCTTCGATCGTGCCATCGGCTTCGAGGGTGACCCGTGTGGCTTCTTCGCGAGCCTTACGAACACGGTCTTCTGCGTCTGCGCGTGCGGTTTCGCGAATGACCTGTGCTTCGGCGGTTGCGTCCTTGACGATGACCTTGGCCTGCTCTTCAGAAACACGCAAGGTCTGTTCGAACGCGGCACCGAGATCTGCGTAGGTGGGCTTTGCAGTCAGTCGGTTGAGCTTCTCTTGAGTCTCAGCGAGCGTTTCGACGAGTTGACCAATTTGTTCGTCTACTTCACGCTTGCGCGCCTCGGCCTCAACGGCCGACGACGTCATCTGCTCAGCGGCCTCGATGACATCTTGGGGTTCATAGCCGGGCTTCGCGCGGCGGAACTGGAGCTTCACATCCATGATTACTCAGCCTCTTCCGACGTGATGGGGGCAGACACGGCTTCACTCAGAAGCAACATGTCCGCGGCAAATTCTTCGACGAGCTGCTGCTGGCGCGTGACCTCAGCGAGGCGCGTGCGTGACGCTTCGTGCAGTTCCCGAGCGTGGGTCTCAATCTTCATCAGCAGCGACTTCGAGCGAAGGTGCGAACGGGAAACGAGAGCGTGAGCGGTTTCGGTGGCCGAACGCACAGCGTCAGCACCCTCGACCTGGTAGCGAGCGAGCAAGCCTTCGGCCTTGAGCAACACTTCGCTCGCGCGACGGCTCGACTCGGTGGTCTGGTCGTTGGCATCGTTCTCAATGCGGCTGATGTAGTCGAGCGACTGCTCCGCGAGACGAGCCATTTCGCGTTCGGAACGTTCGCGGTTCGCTTCAATCTCAGCTGCGATGCGAGCCATTTCGCGTTCGTGGACTTCGCGCAAGGTCGCGATCTCTCGGGCTGTTGTCTCAGCCTCACGCTCAACAACGTCGTTGATCTCGTTGACGCGAGCCAACGCATCACGCTCGATGCGCTCGGCATCTTCACGGGCGCGAGCCAGCTCAGCACGGGCTTCTTCGAGGCCATCTTCTGCGTGCGAAACCTCTGCGGCCGAACGGCTCTGCGACTGGGCGACCGCGTGACGTGCGCGGCTACGAGCTTCGGTGAGCAGAGCATCCGCTTGCGATTTTGAGGATGCGGCGAGCTCACGTGCTTCGGCCTTCGCGGCCTCACGAATCTCGGCGGCCTCAGCGGCTGCCTGGGCGAGAAGTTTGCTGGCCTGCTCTTCTGCGACCTTGAGGGTCTGCTCGAATGCACTTCCGAGCTCCGAGAAGCTTGGTGCGGAGTCAATCTTGCGAAGCTGCGAACGAACATCGCTCAGCTCCCGCTTCAAGCGGCGGAGTGTGGCTTCTGACTCCGCAGCAGCAGCATTGCTCTTGCTGATTCGTTCGGCGAGTTCGGCAAAGGCGGCGTCGACCTCGAGCGGGTCGAAACCTTTGCGCGTCGTCCGGAAATTGGACGTATCACTCATGAGAACTCCTGAAGATAGTTATGAGTATTCTAGGGCGCAAACTAGGCGTTCGTCGACCACATAACAAGGTTTAAGCCTAGGCGCGACCCATGACCGCCATCGCCATGCGCAACAGCGTGCCGCGTCCGCCTTCCATCTCTTGCGAGAGGCTTTCGCTCATTGCTTGCTCGGGCGTGAACCAGGTCACTTCGAGGGCATCCTGTCGAGGTTCACAGGTGCCTGTGACCGGAACAACATAGGCAAGCGAGACTGCGTGCTGGCGATCATCCGTAAACGGGCTCACGCCCGGCAGCGGGAAGTATTCAGCGACGTGGAACGGGACGGGGCTGGCCGGCAAGAGCGGGAAAGCCATCGGACCAAGGTCTTTTTCGAGGTGCCGAAACAATGCGTCTCGAACCGTCTCTCCATACATCACACGTCCGGAGACGATTGTGCGGGTCATCTCACCGGACGGTTTCGAGCGAAGCAGCACTCCAACTTCGGTGACCACACCCAACCCATCAACGCGCACGGGCACTGCTTCGACATACAAAAGTGGCAGGCGCAATCGAATTGCGGCCAAATCGTCGTCGCCGAGCCAGCCGGAATTCGGGTCAGGTGTGCGAACGCTCATGACGTTAGTTTCTCACGCCAAGCAACTTCACAAACTGCTATTTGACCGAAGACTCGGGGCCCTTGTTATCGAAGTTCCCGCAAGCTTCCGCTCTCTTTCAAGGCCGAACGAACGGCTTCGAGTTGTTCAAGAAGGCGACTCGCCTCTTCTTGGGAGATGTTCCCGTCAGCGAGAG
>JBIISS010000034.1:0-8315 GCA_044340895.1 Microbacteriaceae bacterium | reverse complement strand
CCAGCGGGGAGCGCAAGGCTGAGATCCGCGGCTGGGTTAGTTCCGGCAAGCGCAGGTTGTGCGCCCAAAACTAAAGCTGCGACCGCGAGAGTGGCGGCGACCATTCGCGAAAAACGGGAAGCCAATGCGAGCATGACTGAATTCTACGGTGACCAATCTCGCATGCTGTCGTTTAGCCTCTAACTGGCGCTCGAATAGGCACAACAAGGTAACCAAGGGACGGTCATGGCGGCGAACTACAACTACGAACCTCACGACCGCGTGAAAGAACGCGATTCAGAAGGGCCGGTAATCACGCATTCGCACCTGCGACACCGCCGGTCGCATCCCGTGCATCGGTTCAACGCCGCAGTCGGCCTGCGGATCACGCAATCCGTCGGAACGATGTGGGCTGCATACGCGTTTGTCGCACTGACTCTCGTCAGCCTGCCGGCCGCAATCATGAGCGGTAACGCGATTGTCATCGTGGCGTGGATTGCGCAGACCTTCTTGCAGCTCGTTTTGTTGCCCATCATCATCGTGGGACAGAACATTCAAGCGAAGGCTGCGGATGCGCGCTCACTCGCAACGTATAAAGATGCCGGTGCCCTGCTCGACGAGTCGGCCCGCATTCAGGCGCACCTTGACGCGCAAGATCTTGCCATCGCCACGCTTCTCGAGCAGGTCAAGATGCTTCAGCAACCTGGAAAAGCGGCAACGAAGCCTCTGGGCACATAAGTAAACATTTGGTATCTTCGGGTCATGAATAAATCAATTCTGCGTGGCATTGCAGCCACCTCATCTATCCTCCTCGGCGCCGCCTTTGCAGTCAGCGCCGTTTCTAGCGCTCAGGCCGTAGCGCCAGAAACGTTCAAGATCGAAAGCCTCGCGCTGACCAATGTGGCTGTTGTCGATGTTGACGACACTGCCGGAGACGACGGCGGATTTATCGCGACAATGCAGAACGCTGTTCTGCTCGCAAACGACACATCTGGCTACACCTTCGACCTCGACACGCTTGCTCCCATTGCGGCAACCGACGTGGCGTCAGACGATAGCGAGGCCAGCCAGGCGAGCGACCTCAAATCCAACATTGCCTACGAGCTGAGTTACACCGCTGGTTCGCTTGACCAGATGACGGAAATTGACCAAGACGGCAACTTGACATCCAACGTGATTTCGGTCTCCCCGCCGGTGGATCTGACAATCACGTCTAACTGGTTGCTCATGAGTGGCTATGGCTACATTGCGATGTGGGACTATGACGCCGGGCGACTCCACACGATTGCGCCCGACGGAACCTCAACCGAGGTCACTAACTCGGGCCACAACGCTGGCGACTTTGTCGTTGGCCCCGCAACGGGCAATAGAGAGGGATCGGACTACTTTGACGCAGCTGGTGTTGTGGAGTTTGACGGCACTGACTATTGGTTTGTTGGCACAGATGACAACGCGTCAATTTCGCGTTTCAATATCACCGCATTTCAGACTGTGGAGGAAGAACTCTTGGCCAATGTTGACGGAGTCGGAGATTCCGACACGTTCTCTGTTTCGGCTTGCAAGTGGTACTCGCACTCCGAGGCTGATGGCGATTCTTCGTGGTTTGGCCAGAACGTGTCGGGCATGTATGAAGCATTGATTGTTGGAGACGCTGTTCTGTCGACTCAAAGTGACAGTTGCGCAACGGCCCCAGAGCTGCCCAACACTGGCGTTGACGCAGGGACGGGAGTTGCCCTCGGAGCGGCGATCGCGGCAATCGGTGCTCTGTCGCTCGTTGCAGGGCGCCGACGAGAAGCTGCAAGCAGGTAACACGCATTAGCTAACGAACAGGGGCTGGGGTGAGAATCCTGGCCCCTGTACTTGTTCGACAGGGTTCGAATCAGCCCAAGTGTTGCACCAAGATTGGTGTTACACTTTTCGGATGGCGACCACGAGACCCCGACACATGATTACCGAGACGGACGAAATCGCCGAGGTGCTCGATGGGGCAGCGGCGCGATGGCCCGATTCTGCGGGCAACCGGTCCGAGCTCATCCGACGAATTCTGCTCGAGCAGTTGCCTCACGTTGTTGAGCAACGCGCTGAGCGCATCGAGGAACGGAGACAACGCATCCGGGATGGTGCGGGCGTTCTGTCTGGCGTGTGGCCCGTGACCTGGCGTGACGAGTTGCGTTCGGATTGGCACGAATGATTGTTCTCGATTCGGGCGTGCTGATCGCGTTTCTCAATGCGACGGACGCCCATCACGCACGCGTGCGCTCGTTCCTGCTTGACCACGCGCATGAGTCGTTCAGCGTTGCGGCCATGACGCTCGCCGAATGTCTCGTTCACCCTGTTCGAGCGGATGCTCTGCACCCTGCCCTCACCGCGCTTATGGCGCTCGAACTCGATGTCGAAGACATGCGGCAACGAGACGCCGTGCCACTTGCTCGACTGCGCGAGCAAACCCGCCTCAAGCTGCCCGATGCTGCAGTGCTGCACACGGCAATGGTCGCGGATTGCTCGATCGCGACGACGGATGTTGTGCTGGCGCAGGCCGCCGGGCGAGTCGGCATCGTTGCTCACGAGCTGAGTTGAACCGAAGGGGGGGGGGATGTCCCCGCGCGGGGGAGCAAACGCTTGCGCGTTTGAGCTAGTTGACATGCGCATGGGCCCAGGGAATCTTCGATTGCGCACTCCCGACAATGAGAAACGCCCACCGCGTGGGTGGGCGTTTCTCATTGGAGGGGATGACGGGAATCGAACCCGCGTAATCAGTTTGGAAGACTGAGGCTCTACCATTGAGCTACATCCCCGAGAGGTCATCGGGAGCCGCAAACGCGGTCGACCGACTGGTCTAAGTCTATACGGTAGTCTTGACGAGGTCATTTCGCTTCGCGCGATTTCACTGGCCGAATTGCCCCAGCGCAGGGGCAGAGCATCATCCGGGGCGTAGCTCAGCTTGGTAGAGCGCTCGCTTTGGGAGCGAGAAGTCGCAGGTTCGAATCCTGTCGCCCCGACCATCCGGTCACACACAACACATGCAATCAGGAGCGAGAAGCAAAGTGAAGTCCTCGGTCGAAACCCTCAGCCCGACTCGTGCAAAGTTCACCATCACGGTGAGCCAAGAAGATCTGAAGCCATCTATCAAGCACGCATACGAGCACATCGCCGAGCAGGTTTCGATCCCCGGGTTCCGCAAGGGCAAGGTTCCCGCACCGATCATCGACCAGCGCGTCGGTCGCCCCGCCGTTCTCGACCACGCTGTGAACGAAGGCCTCGACAACTTCTACCGCAAGGCAGCCGAAGAGCACGGCATCGTTCCGATGGGTCGCCCCGAGGCAAACGTCATCACCTTGCCGAGCGAGACCGACTTCACCGGTGACCTAGTTGTCTCGGTTGAGGTGGATGTTCGCCCCGAGGTAAAGCTCCCCGACTTCAGCAAAATCAGCGTCGAGGTAGAAGCAGCCGAGGCGACTGCCGAAGAACTGCTGGCCGAGATGGATTCCCTGCGCGAGCGCTTCGGAACTCTCGTGACCGTCGACCGTCCAGCTAAGAAGGGCGACTACGTCACTCTCGATCTCGTCGCGACGATCGGCGGCAAAGAGATTGACGCTGCGAACAACATTTCGTACGAACTTGGTTCGGGTGAACTCATCGAGGGCATCGACGAGGCTCTCGACACACTCACCGCTGGCGAGAACACCACTTTCGAGTCGACGCTGCTTGGTGGCGACCACGAAGGCGAGAAGGCGCAAATCTCGGTCACCGTCATCTCGGTCAAGGAGCGCGAGCTTCCCGTGGCCGATGACGACTTCGCACAGGTTGCTGGGGGCGTAGACACGCTCGCGGAGCTCAAGGAAACGCTCAAGTCCGAGGTCATTTCGCGCAAGGGACAGCAGCAGAGTCGTGAGGCCCGCACCAAGCTTCTCGAGAAGCTGGTCGCTGACCTCAAGATTCCCGTGCCTCAGGGCATCGTCGACGCAGAGGTGAACCGCCACCTTGAGAGCGAAGGTCGTCTCGACGACGACAAGCATCGCGCCGAGGTGATCGAAGAAACGAACGCCATGTTTGCTCAGCAGATGATTCTCGACGTGCTTGCCGAGTCAAAGAAGATCACGGTGGGTCAAGGCGACCTCACCCAGGCAATCGTGAACGGCGCCATGCAGTACGGCATGGACCCCAACGAATTCGCTCAAATCCTCACACAGAACGGGCAGATTCAGGCTCTTGTGGGAGACGTCGCACGCAACAAGGCAGTCGCTTACGCGTTGGGCCAGATCAAGGTCGTTGACTCCAAGGGCAAGGCTGTCGACATGACGCCGTTCTCGTTCGACCCGGAGAAAGACCAGGGACCAGCTGTTGACCTCGGTGGAGATGACCACGGTCACGATCACGATCACGACCACTCACACGACGCCGACGAAAAGAAGTCAGCGCCCAAGAAGGCCGCCAAAAAGAAGTAGCTTCGGCGCGCGCGTACCGCCCCTGGGATTAGGGCATTTACCCTGACGAACGTAGGTTGAGAAGACAACCTGACATTGGGGGGCCTTGGGCCTTTTTCATCAGTACGTATTCGTAAGACAAGTGGGCAGGCCCTTCGGGTCACCCGCGCGATTGCCGGACTCAGCATTGCCGCATTCGCATTGTCCGCAACATCGTCGGCCGCTTGGACGGTCGAAACGCCCGTTGCGCTCGCTGTGATTGTTGCTGGTGTCGTGCTCGAGATCAAGCGCCCCACGCTGACGAAGCGTCTGCGCAAGCGCTAAGAGGCAACTAGAGGCCGAAAGCCTGCTGTGCGAAAGACCACAGCAGGCTGAGGCCGATAGCGAACATCACCAGGGCGATAAACGCATCCAGGATGCGCCACGCAATTGCCTTCGCAAAGAACGGCCGAAGCAACCGAGCGCCGAATCCGAGTGAGCTAAACCATAGAATGCTCCCGATGGCGGCACCGAGCCCGAACCACCAACGATCCGCTCCGTAGGTGCCGGCAATGGAACCGAGCAGAAGCACGGTGTCGAGGTAGACGTGCGGGTTCAAGTACGTCAGAGCCAGCGCGGTGGCGACCGCGACTCCCCACTTCAGTGGCGGGCCCGAGGGGTCGGCCGTGAGCTTGCTGGGCTTGATCGCGCGGCGCGCAGCCATCACGCCGTACGCAACGAGAAAGATTCCACCGGCGAGCTTGATGAGAAGCAAGAGCACGGGCAACCCGGCGATGAGCGCGCCGAGGCCAAGAATGCCGAGCAGGATGAGCGCCGCATCCGACACCGCACAAATTGCGACAACCGTGAACACGTGCTCTTTGCGTAGCCCCTGACGCAGCACGAACGCGTTCTGCGCCCCGATGGCAACGATGAGCGAAAGTCCAAAGCCAAGACCCGCCAGAGCGGCGATGAGAGCGGGGGACATGACACCAACTTAGCCCACGGCGAACATGGCATTTTGGGCTCAGTTCGACCGATAGATTCGAACCAACTGCGGTGCCGGCAAGTTCGGCACCACGCAACGTGAGGAGCAACACATGGCAGACATGCCAATGCCGAACAGTGTGTTCGACCGTCTTCTGAAAGACCGAATCATCTGGTTGGGTTCAGAAGTACGCGACGAGAACGCCAACGAGATTTGCGCGAAGATGCTGCTTCTCGCCGCAGAAGATGCCAAGAAAGACATCTACCTCTACATCAACTCACCCGGTGGTTCGATCACCGCGGGTATGGCAATTTACGACACCATGCAGTTCGTGCCGAACGACATTGTCACGGTCGGTATCGGAATGGCCGCGTCGATGGGTCAGCTGCTGCTCACGAGTGGCACAAAGGGCAAGCGCTACATCACACCCAACGCACGAGTTCTTCTTCACCAGCCGCACGGCGGCTACGGCGGAACGGCCAGCGACATTCAGACGCAGGCCGAACTCATCAACTCGATGAAGCGCCGCCTCGCCGAAATCACCGCGTCGCAGACCGGCAAGACCGTTGAGCAGATCAACGCCGACGGTGACCGCGACCGCTGGTTCACGGCGCAAGAGGCACTCGAATACGGATTCGTTGACCACGTTCGTGAGTCGGCATCAGACGTCGCCGGCGGCGGCGGAACGACTCAGGCGAAGTAGGAGAACAACATGGAAATGCCACGCCTCGACGGTTCCGGTCAATCGATTCCGATGCCGTCCAGCCGCTACATCATGCCCTCGTTCACCGAGCGCACGTCCTACGGCTACAAGCAGATGGACGCGTACTCGAAGCTCTTCGAAGACCGCATCGTCTTTCTCGGCGTCCAGGTGGATGACGCATCCGCCGACGATGTGATGGCTCAACTGCTCGTGCTCGAGAGCCAAGACCCCGACCGAGACATCGTGATGTACATTAACTCGCCCGGTGGCTCGTTCACCGCGATGACGGCCATCTACGACACCATGCAGTACATCCGCCCGCAGATTCAGACCGTGTGCCTCGGCCAGGCCGCTTCGGCCGCCGCCGTCTTGCTTGCGGCCGGAGCGCCGGGCAAGCGTCTCGCTCTGCCGAACGCGCGTGTGCTCATCCACCAGCCATCGTCGGGTGGAGACCGCGGGCAGGCTTCGGACATCGAGATCATGGCCCAAGAGATCGCGCGCATGCGTGAGTGGCTCGAGGAGACCCTGTCGCGTCACTCGAACCGCAGTCAGGAACAGGTCAACAAAGACATCGACCGCGACAAGATTCTGTCGGCGGCGGATGCGCTGGAATACGGCCTCATCGACCAGGTGTTGACCAGTCGCAAGACCGCGGCTCTGCCGGCCTAGTTTCCCGTTTCGAGCCTGCGTAGCTCGAAAATTTACCGAGGGCGTGGCGTTTGTTTCGTGCAAACGCCACGCCCTTCGCAATGTGCGCGAGGGTGCTCGAAAACGGGTTTAGGCTCAATGCTGAGCGGTGTCACCGGCAGGAGGTACCGTGCGACAAAGCTGTTTGGAGGAGTCATGGCACGCATTGGTGAGAGCGCCGATCTGCTGAAGTGTTCCTTCTGTGGCAAGAGCCAGAAACAGGTTGCACAGCTCATAGCTGGCCCCGGTGTCTACATCTGCGACGAGTGCGTCGACCTCTGCAATGACATCATTCAGGAGCGACTGGCCGAGAGCGAACAGTCAGAAGTGAAAGACTTCACGTTGCCCAAGCCGCGCGAAATCTTTGCGTTCCTCGAGGAATACGTCATCGGCCAAGAGCCGGCCAAGAAGGCTCTGTCGGTCGCTGTCTACAACCACTACAAGCGCGTGCGTGCGGCGGAGGCCCTCGCTCCGGCAGAGGTCAAGGCCGACGAGGTCGAGATTGCCAAGAGCAACATCTTGCTGATTGGCCCGACCGGCTGCGGAAAGACCTACCTCGCACAAACTCTCGCTCGCCGACTCAACGTTCCGTTTGCCGTCGCTGACGCCACCGCACTCACTGAAGCCGGATACGTGGGTGAAGACGTCGAGAACATTCTGCTCAAGCTCTTGCAAGCCGCTGACTTCGATGTGAAGCGTGCCGAAACAGGAATCATCTACATCGACGAGGTCGACAAGATTGCCCGCAAGGCGGAGAACCCGAGCATCACGCGTGACGTATCGGGAGAAGGCGTGCAGCAGGCGTTGCTCAAGATTCTCGAGGGAACAGTTGCTTCGGTTCCGCCTCAGGGTGGGCGCAAGCATCCTCACCAGGAATTCATTCAGATTGACACGACGAACGTTCTCTTCATCGTCGCTGGAGCATTCGCTGGGCTCGAAGAGATCATCTCGCAGCGCGTAGGCAAGCGCGGCATCGGCTTCGGAGCACCGTTGGCGTCGAAGGACGAAACGCGCGACCTGTTCGCCGAGGTTCTGCCCGAAGACCTGCACAAGTTTGGGCTGATTCCTGAGTTCATCGGTCGACTGCCGGTGGTCACCTCGGTTTCGCCGCTCGACAAGTCGGCGCTGATTGACATTCTTGTGGGGCCGAAGAACGCGCTCATCAAGCAGTACCAGCGCATGTTCGAGCTCGACGGAGTTCGGCTCGAATTCGAGCAGGATGCCCTCGAATCAATCGCCGAGCTCGCCGTCTTGCGCCAGACCGGCGCTCGTGGGCTTCGCGCGATTATGGAAGAAGTCCTTGGGCCCATCATGTTCGAGGTGCCGTCGACGGATCACATCGAAACGGTCATCGTCACGCGAGACGCGGTTGTTGCGAACGCAGCGCCGACAATCGTGACTCGTCCGAGTGCTGCGCCAGACCTGCGCGAAAAGTCCGCCTAGGCCGGATCAGTAATCGTCACAACGCCCGCAGCGTTGATTTCAACGAGCGTGCCGTCGTCGAGCTCGCAGATTGGCCGGCCTTCGAGGTAGGTCACGGTCCAGCGCCACGCGG
>JBIISS010000033.1:0-8476 GCA_044340895.1 Microbacteriaceae bacterium | reverse complement strand
GCGTTGCTGCTACATCGTCGGCCGCATCGGCCGCCAGAGAAATCTCGATGCGGGCGCCGCCAATCGAGTTCTTGAGCTCGTCGGTCGTTCCCTCAGCAATGACTCGCCCGCCGTCGATGACGCTGATGTGGTCGGCCAGCTGATCGGCTTCTTCGAGGTATTGCGTGGTGAGAAGAACTGTGGCGCCGTCGCTCGCGAGCGACCGGATGACGTCCCAGAGTGCGAGCCGACTGCGGGGGTCAAGGCCCGTCGTTGGCTCGTCGAGAAAGAGCACACGCGGACGCGCGACCAATGCTCCGGCGAGGTCAATGCGGCGACGCATACCGCCGGAGAAACCCTTGACCGGGCGATTCTGCGCCTCGACAAGGTCGAAGAGTTCGATGAGTTCGGTGGCACGGGCACGACTCGCCTTGGCGCCGAGGTGGTACAAGCGACCGACCATCTCGAGATTCTCGAAACCCGTGAGGTTCTCATCCACCGCAGCGTATTGACCAGAGACACCGATGATGGGCCGAATCTGCTCCGGATGCGCCTTCACGTCGATGCCGTCGATAGTCATCGTGCCCTCTTCAGGCACAATCAACGTGGTGAGCGCCTTGACCGCGGTGGTCTTGCCGGCACCGTTCGGACCAAGCAACCCCTTGATTGTTCCTTGGGGAACGTCAAGGTCGAGACCATCCAACGCATGAACTGGGGGGACACCCTTGGGGAAATAGGTTTTGCGCACTCCGCGCGCTTCAATGAAAGCCACCTAGCGATACTACGCGCGGAATCCGAAAAGAATTTGGCGCTCGGTACTCAATACATCAGCAGCTTGGCCCGCACCGCACGTTCAAATTGAGCAACGTCACCGTGGGCGAGTTTCAGGTCGTTCCAGTCGAGAATCATGCTGAGCTTGCCTTCTGAATCCTCGATCAGAACGCAGGGTTCCCGCCCGTCACTTGCCGCGAGCTGGGCTGGAGTTCGTTCGTTCTTGTGAACGAGAACGAATTCGATGCCCAGCTCACGCTTGAGTGACTGCTCCAAGAGCTTCCACTGCGACTTTTTCGCAAACGGCGAGTGAGTGATGTCACACAGCGTGCACGAACGCGTTCCAATCAGGTGGCCAAAAAAGTAGCCGAGCTCGCCGGCAAGACCGCCGTTCGCGTTGTAGACCCCAATAAGTCTCATGTTCACCACCATAGGTGTTGCTCAGGGCAACCGGGGATCCACGTGAACCTTTGGTCCCGGGCGGGCGGATGCCCCGCGCACCCCCTCGAGGCGAGAGGGAACATCCGCCAGTGAAACGACTTCGCTCACCAAGAGGTCGGGCACGACCGCGCCGGACGCAAAAGCTTGAATCGCCCC
This sequence comes from Microbacteriaceae bacterium, assembly GCA_044340895.1. Lineage (GTDB taxonomy): Bacteria > Actinomycetota > Actinomycetes > Actinomycetales > Microbacteriaceae > RFQD01. The sequence goes on along the minus strand of JBIISS010000033.1, from coordinate 7,129 downwards.
AGCGAGACCTGGTGACGCTGAAAGGATGCCGACAACCGTGATGTCCTTGAACACGATGTCGCGCGTGTCAACCATGCTCGGTGTCGGCGAGATTCCGATGAAGACAACTCGCCCGGCCGGTCGAACAAGTCGGACGCACAGAGCGGGAGCCTCGACCATGCTCGTCGCATCAATGACCGCGTCAAACTGCTCACCGTGATTCGCCTCGATCTCGTCCATCTTCCAGATGTGCTGCACGCCGAGTTGGCTCGCGAGGTCGAGTGCGTCTTGGCGAACGCCGGCCAGATGCACCTGCGCCCCTTCGGCGAGCGCAAACTGAGCCGCGAGTAATCCGATCGTTCCCGCTCCCAAAATGAGAACTCGATCACGTGGTTCAATTCTTGCCGCCTCAACGGCTCGCAATGAGTTGCCGGCGGGTTCAACCAGTGCCGCTGCGGCCAAACTCACATTTTCAGGAATCTCAAACGCGAACCGAGATGGGACGACTATTTTTTCAGCCAAAGCTCCGGCCCAGTGCCCGCGAATGCCGAGTTCGTTCCGATCAGGACAGACGTGTTGACGCCCGTTCTTGCAAAATGCGCAGCGGCCACAGCCGAGCATCGTGTCAGCGGTAACCCGCTTGCCCAACCACTTGCTGTCAGTCTCGGAACCGACTTCAACGACTCGGCCGACCCACTCATGGCCAAGACGAATGGGGAACGTGGTGAAGCCCTGCTCGATGTACGCCATCTCGCCGGTATACAACTCGACATCGGTGCCACAAATGCCGACTCGTTCAACTTCAACGACGAGCTCCCCCGCTCCGGCAATCGGGTCAGCAAGCTCGTGCACCTCAGCGACACCGGGTGAGGTGACAACGAGCGCGCGCATTACTTGGCCGCGTGGTTGTCCGCCAACACGCGCTGAGTCTGCGTGCCGAGCTTGGCTATCGTCAGCGTCATCGTTTCTCCGCCGACAAGATACGTCGGGGGCTTCATGCCAAGTCCCACTCCCGGCGGCGTGCCGGTGTTGATCAGGTCGCCCGGCTCAAGTGCGAGGAACTGGCTCAGGTAGTGCACCAAGAATGCGGGCCCGAAAACCATCTTGTTTGTGTTGCCGGTTTGTCGTCGAACACCATCGATGTCGAGAGTCATATCGAGGTTCACGGGGTCACCAACCTCATCTGGTGTCACCAGGTACGGACCCGCGGGGTTAAAGGTCGGTGCGGACTTACCTTTCGACCACTGTCCCGAACGCTCAATCTGCCATTCGCGCTCGCTGACGTCGTTGACCATGACGTAACCCGCAATGGCGGCCTCGGCCTCGGCCTCGTTGGCGAGATACAAACTGCGTCGGCCGATGACGATGCCTAATTCGATTTCCCAGTCCGTCTTGATGGATGCACGGGGAATCTGCACGTCGTCGTTCGGCCCAATCAGCGTGTTTGGAGACTTGGTGAACATGATTGGTTCATCGGGAACCTTGCTGCCACTTTCCGCGGCGTGATCGCTGTAGTTGAGCCCGATGCACAGAATCTGGTGAGGGCGAGCGAATGGGGCTCCGAATCGGCGGCCGCCGACGGGTTCCAGGTTTCCCGCTGCGACACGATCCGCGACGACCTCGTGAAGCGACGCGAGCTTTCCCGACGCAAAGAACGACTCATTGAAGTCGCCAACGACGTCGGACAAGTCGACAAACTCGTCGTCGCCAACGAGCACACCCGGAATCTCAGCGCCTACGGCACCCAATCGAACCAGCTTCATGTCTTTCTCTTTTCGTTCTCTTGTCGAAGCGTCTAGTCGGTTCGCCAGGACGGGTTTATCGTGCTGCCCATCCAGCGATATTCATGCTTTCCAACGGCGCCGACGTCACTCACAAAGATTGCGCCGGAATCATCAGTGACATCCCCCAGACCGAGGAGTGCCGAAGTGATTGCGAGTCTATTCAGAGATTCACCAACAAAACCAACGCACGTTGGTTGCTGCGCATTGACATACACCTCGCCTAAGCGGTGGCCATCTGCCGCATACCGGGCGAAGTGCGACCCACCCCAGAACGCAATCCACAGGTCGCCGCTCGCATCCACGGTCATGCCGTCGGCAAAGTGCGGGAAGTCATCAATGATGGTGACCCATGGTTCATCGGAATCAAACTCGCCAGCGGAATAGGAATGCGAGCTGAGCGTGCCGGCGAGGGTGTCGATATGAAACACCGTTGACCCGTCGGGCGCGAAGCCGAGACCGTTCGACATTCCCAGGCCAGTGCGCAACACCTCGGTCGAGCCATCCGGCGAGATGCGCAACAACACCTCTTGGTCATGTCCCGCGGGAACGTCCTCCAGGGACAATGTTCCGACGAGGAAGCGACCCTGCGGATCGACGATACCGTCGTTCATTCTCCAGGGGCCGCGGCCGTTCGGCGCGACGTATTCTTCGAGGTCGGGACCGAAGGAAACTTCTCCCGAAGGCGAGACCGTGGCCAGGCCGTGCGCAGCCGCCACGAGTAACCCACCGTCTTCGGCGAGGGCCACCGCTCCGGCTGTCTGACCGAAGTGCCGATCATCCACGACATCAATGTGGGCGCCGTTCAGCCTGCCGGCAAGAACTCGTCCCTGAAGGATGTCAACCCAGCGCACAAGTTGAGCGCGGTCGTCCCAGATGACCCCCTCGCTCAACTCAAATGTCGGCTCAGTAGCGCTCGAAACGGTAGGCGTGGACATTGTTTGTTCAGGTCGAAGGCGCAGTTCTTGCATGCCACCATCCACGGCAACCGATGTGCCCGATGTGGAACCAGAATGCGGGCTTGCAAGGTAGGCGACGGCGTGCGCGATTTCATCGGGACTCACCAGGCGTCCATGTGGTTGCCGGGCCTCGAGTGCCTTTCGTTCGGCAACCGGGTCGTCAGCTTTAGCCAACAGCGAATCGATCCACGGGGTGTCTGCGGTGCCCGGGTTGACCGCGTTCACTCGAATGCCCTCACGAATGTGATCAGCGGCCATCGCGCGAGTCATCGCGAGCACCGCTCCCTTTGTTGCGCTGTAGAGAACCCGTTGCGGAACGCCAGCCGTGGCAACCAACGATGAAAGATTCACGATTGCGGCGGCCGGTGACTGGCGCAAATACGGGAGGGCTGCTCGACTCACGCGGGCCATGCCAACCACATTGATGTCCCACACGCGATGCCACTCATCGTCGTCGTTACTCGCGACGTCCCCCTGGGCGCCGATACCGGCGTTATTGACGACGATGTCAAGACGACCAAACTTCGCGACGACCGCGTCCACACCAGCAATCACAGAACTGTCGTCAGCGACATTCACGGTAACGCCGAATGCATACTCGGGGATGCCCGCGATGTTGAGATCGAACACAGCAATGGATGCTCCGCCCTCGTGTAGCCGACGCACTACGGCCGCGCCGATACCCGAGGCGCCTCCTGTCACGATGGCGACGAGTCCTGAGAATTCGGTCATGAGTGTTCCTTGGTCAAGATTTTTGCAGGATAGTCTTCGCGGGACTGGGCGCGGGCGTCAAGGGTTTCGAGCACGTGGACGAATTTCTCGCCTGTGGCACGACTCATGCCGATTTCGCAGGTGCGATTGCACGAAACGAACGCGTCGACAGTTTCGCCAAATCGGGTGGCGACCTCCTCGGCTTCGGCCGCCGTGGCGCTTTTCGTCAGATCTGGGTGAAGCATGCCTCGGTCGCCCGCGAAACCGCAGCAGCCCCAGGCATCGGGGACGATCGCCTCATCAGCAACCGCACGGGCTATGGACATCAGGTTCTCGTTCGACCCCGAACGCGTGCTCGAGCAGGTGGGGTGCACCACAACGGTCGCCAGTTTCTCTGCAACACGAACGCGAGGCAAAATGTGCTCAGCTGCGAAGTCAACGGCGTCGAGAATCCTCAGATTGGCGAAGAGCGAATTCTGCGCAACCGCCGACTTGATGGCTGCGACGAGCCCCTCCGAACACGACGAGTTATCACAGACGATTGCTAATCGACCCGAGTCGGAGGCGAGCCAGAGGGCGTCAACCGTTCGGGAAACCATGGCCTCATATCCGGCCTCAATGCCCTTTGATTTCCACGGTGTTCCGCAGCACAGACCGTCGAGACCGACGGGTCGAGCGAGCGAAATCCCCGCTTTTTTGGCTAGCGATTCAAACGCGACAGCGACACCCTCGCCGCCATCTGCCGGACCAAACATGCTGCCGACGCACGCTTGAAAATAGACGACCGTAGGTGGTGAGGCATCGCTGTGAGCCGATGGGGCCTGGGCGTCGTTTGTTCCACGGGCACGGCCTCCGCGAGGCAGGTCGCGCGACCACAGCGGAACCGTGTCGGCTCCCAGCACCACCCGCGCGAGGCGGTTGGGGCCGGCAATCAGAGGCGACGGGATTTTGCTCGCAAATGTCAAGATGCGACCGGCAAAAGTCGAAACTGTCTTCCATTGGCGCGCTGCTAGAGTCCACGCTCGGCTCTGCACCCCACCCACCGTGTCGGTACGCAGATGGCGAACGAGGTCGCCGGTATTGATTCGAACCGGGCACGCGGTCTGACACATGCCATCCACGGCACAGGTCTCGATGACATCAAATTCTTGTGCGCGGATCAACTCCCGCTCGAGCGCTCGGTTACCGTCTGACGAGGCCTGTGCAATCGCGCGACGCACAACAATTCGTTGCCTCGGCGTTGTGGTCAAATCCTTACTGGGGCACACCGGCTCGCAGTATCCGCACTCCACGCAACGGTCCACTTCATCTTCAACGGTCGGCGTCGACTTCAGATTCTTGACGTGCAGATCGTTATCGTTGGTCAAGATGATGTCGGGGTTGAGGATTCCGTCCGGGTCACATGCTCGCTTGATTTCACGCATGATCGTGTAGAGTTCGGGCCCATACTGTCGCTCGACAAACGGGGCCATGATGCGACCGGTGCCATGCTCTGCTTTGAGCGTGCCCCCGGCCGCGAGAACCATGTCGACCATGTCTTCGGTGAAGGAGCGGTAGCGAGCCACGCTTGCTGCTGAGTCAAAGTTCTCGTTGACCAGAAAGTGGATGTTTCCGTCCTTCGCGTGGCCAAAAATCACGGCGTCGTCGTAACCGTGCACATCGAAAAGTCGCAGCAGTTTGGTGCACGTTTCCGACAGCTTCGCCACCGGCACAGCCACGTCCTCGAGAAGAGCGGTGGTTCCGCTCGGGCGCTCGCCCGCCACAGTCGCATAGAGGCCCTTGCGAATATGCCAGAGGGCTGCACGAAGCGCAGGGTCTTGCGTCAACTCCGGCGTCACAGAAAGTGTCAGTCTGGCAAAAAGATCGGTTGCCCGGCTCGTCAATTTGTTCAATGACGCTTGATCCGGCGCCTGATACTCAACCAACAACGCGCAGTGATTCAGAATGTCAATTCTCGGCAAAGTCGCGCGCGATTCCTCATCTTTCACCGCAGCGCGAAGGGACGAGGAATCCATCAATTCGATTGTGGCGGGCGCGGTGGCGATGAGGTCAACTAGTGAGTCGGTTGCCGCGTGCAGAGAGTCAAAGACGAGAAGGGTCGTCGCCGCAGCGGGCATTACAGCCACGGTGTTGAAAGTTGCTTCGGCGACAAAACCGAGTGTGCCCTCGCTGCCCACCATGAGGTGCGTCAGGATTTGCGCCGGAGAATCAAAATCGACGAGCGCATTCAGCGAATATCCCATCGTGTTCTTGATGGCGAACTGCCGCTCAATTTCGGCCTTCAAACCGTCGGTGTTCAGGATGCGCTCACGCAACTCCAGCAGAGTCGCACACAGGTTCGGCTCTGCCTCACGAAGACGTTGCTCGGCGTCGGCGAGGCTCGTGTCGACGACGGTGCCGCTGGGCAGCACGACGATGGCTGACCGCAGCGTGTTGTACGTGTTCTGAGCCGTACCGCAAGCCATGCCACTCGAGTTATTCGCGACCACTCCACCAATGGTGCAGGCGATTTCGCTCGCCGGGTCGGGGCCGAGCTTGCGGCCGTGGCGCATCAAGCGGGTGTTGACCTGACGAATTGTCGCCCCGGGTTGAACCCGGGCAATCGCTCCGTCGGATTCAATCTCGATTCGGCGAAAGTGGGCGCGCGTGTCGACGAGGAGGTTGTCGGTCGAGGCCTGTCCCGACAAGCTCGTTCCACCCGAGCGAAACGTCACCCCACGAGCCGACGAGCTCGCAAACCGAAACAGTTGCGCAATTTCCGCGATGTCACGCGGAACGACAACCGCGTCTGGCGTGAGCAGGTAGTGCGACGCATCCACTGCAAAGACGACTCGGTCGAAGGCTCGGGTCGTCACAGCATCGGGTCGGCCGAGGGCTGCCGTCAGGGCTTGCAGAAGCGGTTTTTGCCCGAGGACAAGTTTTGCGCGCGAAGCCGAGCTAGTGAGACTCACGATCGACCCTGTCTCCCGACGAGCCGACAAGAAAGTCGAGGTCGGCACCCTGGTCGGCCTGGGTGACGTGCTCCACATAGAGCTTTGCCCAGCCACGTTGGGGCGCTGCGTATGCGTCGACGCTGGCCTGAGACGGCGTGCGGGCGGCAAGGTCTGCTTCACTGACATTCAACGAAAGCAGACGCGATGGAACGTCGAGCGTAATCATGTCACCGTCACGAACGAGCCCCAGCGGACCGCCAGCGGCCGCTTCCGGAGAGACATGCAAGACGACCGTGCCGTATGCGGTGCCGCTCATTCGCGCGTCACTAATGCGCACCATGTCGCGCACGCCTTGCTCCAACAGTTTTTGCGGGATTGGCATGTTGCCTACCTCCGGCATGCCCGGATAGCCCTTCGGGCCGCACCCACGCAAGACAAGGATGGAGTTTGGCGTGACGTCCAAGTTCGGGTCGTCGATTCGATCCCGCATGTCTTCGATGCTGTCGAACACGACGGCCGGGCCAGTGTGTACGAGCAGTTCCGGCGTTGCCGCCGACGGCTTAATGATGGCGCCGCGAGGGGCCAAGTTACCGCGTAAAACTGCGATTCCAGCATCCGCCATCAACGGACTATCGCGCGGGCGAATAACGGTGTCGTCGTAAACCGGCTTGTCGTCGAGGTAAGTCACGAGCGGCAGGCCGGTGACCGTAATCGGCTCGGGGCGAAGCAGATCTTTGACTTCGGCGAGCAAGCTCAAAAGTCCGCC
>JBIISS010000238.1:0-8530 GCA_044340895.1 Microbacteriaceae bacterium | reverse complement strand
CTGGGAGCCGAGAGTGCACGGATGCCCGACCTCCTGGGTTCGGCAGACGTGGTGTCGCTCCACGCGTCGCTCACCCATGAGACCCGCGGCATGCTCGACCGCGCCATGCTGGCCCGGATCCGCGACGGCGCGCTTCTCGTTAACACAGCGCGCGCGGGACTCGTCGACCAGGACGCGATGATCGCCGAGCTGGCGACGGGGCGCATCCGGGCAGTTCTCGACGTGTTCGACGAGGAGCCGCTCGCGCCGGGATCACCGTTGCGCTCACTGTCGGCAGCGACCCTCATGCCGCATTCCGCCGGCTCGTCGAGCGGCGCCGACCTAGCCGCAACCGCCGTCGAGGAGATAGCGCGATTTTCGGCGTCGCTCCCGCCGATCCACCCCGTCAGCTTCGAGAGGTACCGGCTGATGACCGCCGAAAACCCTGAGACATGAACCACAGATCACCACAAAAGACCCAAGCAACGGAGATACACCGAATGACCACACCCGTGGACGAGCCTCAGCTCGAAGAACTTCTCGCTCGACCCGACCGCGGGGTGGTCGAGGCCCTGGAAGGCGTCGAGGGCGACCTCGTCATCCTCGGCGCGGGCGGCAAAGTCGGCCCCACCCTCGCCATGATGGCGAGCCGGGCGCTTCTAGAGGCCGGAAGTGCGCGACGCGTCATCGGTGTCTCCCAGTGGAGCGACGCGGCGGTGCGCCAGCGCCTCGAGGAGGCCGGTGTCACCACGGTTCAGGCGGATCTTGCCAACCCCGACATCTACGCATCGCTGCCGGATGCGGGTGCCGTGGCATTCCTCGTGGGCCACAAGTTCGGGAGCGCTTCGGACACGTCGAAGACCTGGTGGATGAACTCCGCAGTGCCGGCGTTCGCGGCGAGCCGATACCGCGGCCTGCCGACGGTGGTCTATTCGACGGGGAACGTCTACCCGCTCCGGCGCACCTCCACGGGCGGAGCCACAGAGCGCGACGAGGTCGGGCCGGTCGGGGTGTACGCGCAGTCGTGTCTCGCGCGTGAGGAGATGTACCGCCGCGCCGCGGGGGAGTGGGGGACTCCGACGACGCTGTTCCGGCTCAACTATGCGGCGGAGCTGCGCTACGGCGTGCTCTGCGACATCGCGGGGAAGGTGCTGGCGGGCGAGCCCGTCGACGTCACTATGCCCGCCTTCAACGTGCTCTGGCAGGGCGACGCGAACCGGTGGGCGCTGCGCTCGCTGGACCTCGCGAGCCCGGACGTTGCAATCCTCAACGCCGCTGGTCCGGAGACCCTCGGGGTGCGCTCAGTCGCGAAGGAGATCGCGCGCGTCGCGGGGAAAGATCTCCACCTGACGGGCGAGGAGGCGGATGACGCACTCCTGAGTGACGCCCGCTACGCCCACGGCCTATTCGGCTACCCGTGGGTGAGCGCCCAGGAACTGCTCGAATGGACTGTCGACTGGCAGGTCAGGGGCGGGCGCAAGCTCGGCAAGGCAACCAAGTTCGAGCAGCGGACCGGGAAGTTCTGATGACACTCGACGCACTCTCCGCTCCCTCCGCGGGCAGTACCTGGCTCACGCCGGGCGCCGTGATCCCCGCACACCCGCTTGCCCTCCACCCGGACGACACTGTCGACTGGGTATCCCAGCGAGCACTTAGTCGCTACTACGTCGACGCGGGCGCCCACGGACTGGCGGTGGGAGTTCACACAACCCAGTTCGCCCTTCACGAGGATGCGGCGCTGCTGGCGGACGTGTGGGCGCAGTCGGCCGAGATCGCGCGGGGGGCGGGTCGCGAAATCCGGCTCATCGCCGGCGTCCGCGGTACGCGAACCGTCGCGCAGCGCGAGGCCGACGTCGCCGCCTCTCTCGGCTACGGCGCCGCACTGCTGTCACCAGCTCCCGGGGCTTCGGATGCCGACATCCTGGAGATGGCGCGGGCCGTGGGGGAGGTGCTGCCCGCGATCGGCTTCTACATGCAGGACGACGTTGGGGGCCGCTACCTCGGTGAGGAGTTCTGGCGCGCGCTGTTCGAGCTGCCCACAGTCATCGGGGTGAAGATCGCGGCGTTCGACCGCTATCGCACGGGCGATGTCATCCGGGCGCTCTTGGAATCCGGTCGCACTGACATCGCTCTGCTCACCGGTAACGACGACAGCATCGTCGGCGATTTGGCAACCACCTACCGAGGCGACGTCGGCGGGGAGGACCGCAGCGTGGGGTTCGTGGGCGGACTGCTCGGGCAATGGGCGGTCGGCACCCGTGCTGCCGTGGACGTCTCGGCACGCGTCGCTCTGGCCCAGCAGGCCGGTACCGTCGACAGTGACATTCTCACGGTGGGAACGTGGATCACTGAGATCAACGGGGCGTTGTTCGATGTGAGGAATTCGTTCGCGGGTTGCGTCGCCGGAGTCAACGAGCTGCTCCGGCAGCAGGGGATCGTGCGCACAGCGCATTGCCTCGATCCGCTCGACCGCCTCTCGCCGGGGCAGCAGGAAGCCATCGAGGACATGCGCCACCGCTATCCCGACCTTCTCGACGAGGATTTCATCGCGGAGAACGTTGACAGGTGGCGCAGCTGATCAAGCCTACGGTCGCCGACTACCTCGGCCCGATGGCGGCGGATCCGGAAGATCGAGCCTGGGCGAGCGGACTGCTCGCTCAACCGGTGTCGAGGGCCGCAAGCGAGGCACTCCGCGCCCTCCTTGCCGGCGCCGAGCTGCCGGATGTACCGGACGAGGACGGGGCGGTCGCCGTGCTGCTCCTCGCTCCGCACATCGCCGAACTGCTGGCGGGGCGCGGCGTCGCGCCAGAGGTGATCGCCGCGACCGTCGCCGACATCGGCCGCCACCTCCGGCGCCACCGAAGGGCTACCGGCGAGCCGGGCCTGCTGAACTGGCGCTGGTTCCACCTGCACGCCTCAGGAAGACTCATCGAGGTGGAGCGCCTGCAGTTCGAGGTGCTCGAGTGCGCGGGCGACCTCCGCGAACTCGTCGGGCCGTGGGCGCTCAACATCCACATCCCCGCGCTGAGCGGCCCGCTCACGCCGGAGGTGGTGGACTCCAGTCTTGCCTCGGGCGTTGAGGAGGTGCGCCGCGCCTGGCCGGGGATCCGGCTCAGGAGCGCGGTATGCGAGTCGTGGCTGCTCGACCCCTTCCTCGCCGAGAGACTCCCGCAATCGAACATCGCCCGGTTCGCCGAGAGGTTCACACCGCACGGATCACCGGTCGACGAACCGACGGACCCCCTGTACTTCCTCTGGGGACACCGCGACCTCGGCAGGCTGCCCGCGTCCCCGTCCACCAGCCTCGAGCGGGTGGTCGTCGAGAGGATCCGTGCGGGAGGCACCTGGCAGACGGGCCGCGGCGCGCTGCGCCTGCCGAGCTAGCACTCGACGACGTTCACGGCGAGACCCGCCGCGCTCGTCTCCTTGTACCGGTCTGACATGTCGCTGCCCGTCTGCCGCATGACCTCGATGACTGTGTCGAGAGTCACGACGTGCGTGCCGTCCCCGAGTAGGGCGAGACGGCTCGCGGTGAGCGCCGTCACTGAGGCAACTGCGTTGCGCTCGATGCACGGGATCTGCACGAGCCCTCCGACCGGGTCGCACGTGAGCCCGAGATGGTGCTCGAGCGCGATCTCGGCAGCATTCTCGACCTGCTCGGCTGTGCCGCCGCGCATGGCGGTGAGTCCGGCGGCCGCCATCGCGCACGCGCTCCCTATTTCGGCCTGGCAGCCGCCGACCGCGCCCGAGATCGATGCGTTCGCTTTGATCAACGATCCAATGGCCGTGGCCGTGAGGAGGAATGTCCGGATGGCCGCCTCGTCGTGGCCGCCCGCGAGCGCGTAGCGCAGCACGGCCGGCAGCACCCCCGCGGCGCCGTTCGTGGGAGCTGTGACCACCCGGCGCCCGGCGGCGTTCTCTTCGTTGATCGCCATGGCGTAGAGAGAGAGGGACTCGGCGTCGTCGCCCGGCACGTCCCGGGCACGGAGGCTGCGCCACGCGGCGCCGGCGCGGCGCGGGACGCGGAGGTTGCCGGGCAGCACCCCCTCGCCCTCGAGCCCGTTCGAGATGGATTGGTCCATGGCCTGCCAGATCGCGGCGATGCCCGCCCGCGCGCCTGCCTCGCCGTGCTGGGCTACCTCGTCGGCCCACGCCACATCGGCGATCGACCGCCCGCGGGCTTCCGCTAGAAGCTCCGCGGATGTGCGGAAGGTCGAGGCCCGAGCGGGAGGGGCAGGGGCGCGGTCGTCGCCGAGGCGCTCGATGAATCCTCCTCCCACCGAGATGTAGACCGACTCGACGCGGAGTGCGGCGCCGTCCCACGCGCGGAGGATGAGCGTGTTCGGGTGCGGGAGGTCCTGGCGCGAGAGGTCGAGCTCGAGGTCCGAGCTCGTGAACTGCAGTCCGCCCAGCTCCGCCGCGCGGCCCTGCACCACGTCGGCCCAGACACCGTGAACGGCATCCGGGTCGACGGACTCCGGATGCATCCCCCGCAGCCCCGCGATGACGGCGTCCGGCGTGCCGTGGCCAAGGCCGGTGGCGGCCAGCGATCCCCTCAGGACCACCGCGATGCGGCTCGGCGGCCCCGCTTCATCCACCTCCCGTCGGAAGGCCGCAGCCGCGCGCATGGGCCCGACGGTGTGCGAGCTCGAGGGACCGATGCCGATCGAGAACAGCTCAAGCGCGGAGACATACACCCCGATAGCCGTGCTCATGCCTCTCCGTTCCGTTCGACCGTGCCGTACCCCTAAGCTACCAGTAAAGGTTTTCCCAATCGAAGGGCCAGGCGTGGCGCAAGCGTTCATAGGCATCGATCTCGGCGGCACCAAGTGCCACGGCGCCGTGGTCGACAAGGCCGGCGAGGTTCTCGCGGAGGTGCGCCAGCCAACCTGGGATGCCGGTGCGCGTCTGGCGATCTCTACGGTCTGGGACTCGCTAGCGGAGACCGCAAAGCTCGAGGGGCTTGTCGTTGCGCAGACCGTCCTGGGCGTTCCGGCCGTGGTCGACAGGCGGATGGGCACCCTCAGCCGAGGCCCCAACGTGGGCTGGGGCTCCCTCGGCGCCGACGAACTCCTTGTAGGGCGGGGCCCCGTGCGCGTGTACAACGACGCCAACCTCGCTGCCTTCGCCGAGCTGACCGTCGGGTCGATGACGGAGACGCCCGATTTCGTGTTGTTCTCTCTCGGGACAGGCTTCGGAGGCGCCGTCGTCACGGAGGGGCGAGTCGTAGAGGGACACCGCGGCGGGGCCGCCGAGTTCGGCGACATGAGGCTCGGATTCGCCACCGGGGAGCGGGGAGTGAGTGGCACGCGGCTCGAGGACTCCGTGAGTGGCCTCGGCATCGAAGAGTCCGCCAAGCGCCTTTCCGCCGCGATCGCGCCGTCCGAGCTTCGATTCCGCCTCAGCGCAGAAGGAGTAGTCTCCGCGGCCCTCGCGGGCGACACTGCCGCCCGCCTCATCCTCGACCCCGTCCTGAAGACCCTGGCGCGCCTCGTCATCACCGTCGGTTACGTGCTGGATCCCGCGGCCGTGGTTTTCGACGGCAGTGTCGGCAGGGCACTCGCGCCGTTCCTCGCAGAGGTGCGGAGCCTCGCTGCCCCGCACCTGGACGACGTGCCCACCTTGACGGCTTCGGAGTTGCAGCCCAACTCGACAGTGGTGGGAGCACTGGCGATGGCGAGATCTGTGATTGACCCGGCGCACCGCTGGGCACTAAAGCGAGAGGACGAACTGTGACCCAGGAGCTGGGCATGTTGATGTCGGCGGAGATCGCCGAGCAAGGGAACACCTGGGCTCGTGCGGCGGAGTCGAGCGAGATCGAGCGGGTAGCGCGATTCGTCGAGCGGGCCGCACCCGCACTCGTCGTCTTCAGTGCGCGTGGAACGAGCGACCATGCGGCGATCTATGGCCAGTACCTGATGCAGGCGACGCTCGGCCTGCCGGCTTATCTTGCGACTCCCTCACTGGCAAGCGTTTTCGAGGCCTCGCCGTTCGCGCCGGGAACTCTCCTAATCGCCGTGTCGCAGTCAGGGTCTTCGCCGGACATCCTCGCGACTGTAAAGGCAGCGCGTGCTGCAGGCACCCCCACTCTGGCGATCACGAACAGCGCCTCGAGCGCTCTGGCCGTACTCGCCGATGAGCACCTCGATATAGGCGCTGGCCCCGAGCTCTCGGTAGCTGCCACGAAGAGTTACACCGCCGAGCTTGCAGCTATCTACTCCTTGGTGGAACGGCTTCGCAGTTCCACCACGTCTCACGCAGCCCGGTCTCTGACACAGCTTGCTGTCACCTTCGAGAGAGATCTATCCGCGCTGTATGAGCGTGGCGAGACAGTCGGCGCGAGTATGCGCGAGGCCGATCGAGCGCTCGTCATTGGTCGAGGCTATTCACTCGCAACTGCAAAGGAAGCTGCGCTCAAGCTCATGGAGACGAGCGCCCTCGCGGCATCCGGATGGAGCGCCGCTGACGCCAAGCACGGCCCGATCGGCCAGGTCTTGGAGGGAACACCCGTCGTGCTTCTTACCGCGTCCCCGAGCGGAAAGGAATCGGTACTTCAGCTTCTCGGGGGCCTCGACTCTCGGGGCGCTCAGGTGCATGTTTTGGAGGGACTGGACTGGGGAAGTATCACCCCACAGCTCATACCGCTGCTGGAGATCGTGCCGCTGCAGGTTGCGGCGCTCGCGCTGTCGCGAGCACGCGGTCTGGACGCTGACCAGCCGTCAGGTTTGAGCAAAGTGACGCTGACCAGATAGCGTCCCGGATCCCGGTATGGGAACTCGACTTTCAGCGCGCCTTGCGCCGACGCGGCGCGGCTGATTTGGGCGGAGCCGCGCGCATGTGATCCCGAAGTCGCCCCAGCATGTCACCGAGCGATTCGACATCGGGTCGCGCGAGGGGTTAGAACAGGAGTTCATCCAGCACGGCGATCTGACTGGGAAGACCGTCGCGAGAAGCTCGCGGCCCTGACTCGTGATCGTGACCGTGGACCGAGATGCTCGGCCAGGGGATTGTCGCGGCGTTGCCGCGAGTCAAGGCGGTCTCCACGAGCGCGTTCGATCGGGTCATCGCGGCTGTCGACGCCTCACACTACCTGCTGACCCCGCGGGCGGTCGTGACCCCGGAAAGGATCGGCGAGCTCGCTGCTGTCTTCGCATACGCAACCACCTCGGGCCAATCGATCACGTTCCGCAGCGGGGGCACGAGCCTCTCGGGTCAGGCCTCCACGGGCGAGATTCTGGCAGACACGCGCAGGCACTTCCGTTCGATCGCGGTCGCGGTCGAGGGTCGGATCGCTCGGGTCGGGCCGGGCGCCACGGTGCGTCAGGTGAACGCCCGGTTGCGGCGGCACGGTCGCAAGCTCACCCCGGCAAAGCCGCCACCGTCACCCTCGCTGTAGTGCTCGCCGGTATCGAGTCCCACACCAGCAAGGACACTTGGCGTCACCCCACCCGCGACATGAGCGCCTACTTCGGCCAGCTCACCGCATGGGGATACGCCGCCTCCAACGTCGAGCAGATCGTCATCAACCAAGAGACGGCCTCGGCTGTTCCGGACGGCGTGGACCGCAAGGCCCTCGGGATTCCGAGGGCCTTTTCTTTTGTCTTAGGGAATAGTTCACGTGGCGTTGCCGTTACGAGAACTCGTAATCGCCCCTAAACAGAAAGATCTCGTCATGACCATTGCCTACTGGATTACCGCCGGCCTTCTCGCTTTCGTCTACCTCATGTCGGGAGGGATGAAGGTGGTTCGCAACAAGGACGCACTCGTCGCATCCGGTCAGAACTGGGCCAAGAATGTCAATCCGGCGCTGCCCAAGGTCGTCGGACTGCTCGAGGTGTTGGGTGCTGTTGGCGTGATTGTTCCACCCTTGACGGGCTTCGCTGTGGTTCTTGCGCCCGTCGCCGCTATCGGACTCGCCCTCGTGCAGGTTGTCGCGATTGTCGTGCACATCCGTCTTGGTGAAACAAAGCAACTGGCTGTCAACGTTGTTCTGCTCGTGCTCGCAATCGCAGTGGCCGTTCTCGCGTTCTTCGCATTTGCGATCTAAACCTCCACTTCACCAAAAAGAGCCGGTTAGCGAGAGCTAGCCGGCTCTTTCCATGGGCTTAGAAGTCGAAGCCCCCATCAAAGCCGCCGCCGTCAAAGCCGCCGTCGTCGAAACCGCCGCCATCAAAGTCAGACTCGCTGGCTGCTTCGATCGAACTGTCCGAACCGGGGTCGGCGGAATCATTGCCGGAATCGCCAGTTGAATCTGCGCCGTCCACGTTCCCGCCCACACCGGAGGCATCTGATGCATCGGCGCCAGAATCTGCCGGCATAAACGCACTCATCATTGACGAAATGATGAAGTAGCCGGCAATGTTGCCCAGTAGCGAGCTTGCAAACATTGACCCGAACGTCGGGCCGGCTGGCGAGACGTTGCTGAAGGAGCGCTCGAGCGTGCCGGGCTGACGCATTTCGGAACGCGTTGCGGAAACGGCGAGAGACCGAGGGTCGTCTGCGGTGGGCGCTTCACCGCGGGGCGCATCCGCGACCAATTGATTAAAGACCA
>JBIISS010000032.1:0-8579 GCA_044340895.1 Microbacteriaceae bacterium | reverse complement strand
GTGAAACAACGTGTTCGGCGAAGAGGTTCAAAGCCATGTGCACCGGCCCCTCTGGCAAGATGTTGAGCCCGGCGATGGCGTCGGCCGCCCACCGGCGAGCTTCGTCACGTGTGGCCTGCGTGACTGGATGTGCAAATAGCTCGGCCGTAACGTCTGCCAGCTCGGCATCGGTGCCGTCAATCGACGCGGCCGCCTGGATGCGCTTCTGCAGGTCGCGAGCGCCCTCGTCGGTCTCGGCGGCACGAGCGAGTAAGAGGGTGGGCAAAGTCGGAACCCCGGCGCGCAAGTCCGTGCCCGCCTTTTTTCCTGTCGAATCGGATGCGGGGGCGAGGTCGATCACATCGTCAGCGAGTTGGAACGCAACGCCAATTTTCTCGCCGAAGTTCACGAGTGGATCGATGAATTTTTTAGGCCCGTTGGCGTACTCAACACCGGCGCGCGCTGCCGCTGAAATAAGCGAACCGGTCTTGTCGCCGAGCACGCGAAGGTAGTGCGCAATCGGGTCTTCGCCGGGCTTGGGGCCGACGGTCTCGTGCATCTGGCCGATACACAAACGTTCGAATGTGGATGACTGCAACGCCATCGCACGCTCGCCGAGGCGTGACATCATCGTGCTCGCACGAGAGAACAAGAGATCGCCCGCGAGGATGGCAATCGAGTTGCCCCACACGATGTGTGCAGCCGACGTGCCCCGGCGCAGAGGGGCCTCATCCATGACGTCGTCGTGGTACAGCGACGCGAGGTGCGTGAGTTCAATGGCCGCGGCCGCGAGCGTGACGTCGGGGTTGAGTCCGTCGCCGAGTTGAGCGGTGAGAATCGCGAGCGTCGGGCGCATACGCTTGCCGCCCGCATCCAACAGGTAACGCCCTGTGGCGTCAGCAACATCATCGGCGAACGTGATGTTTTTCGAAATCTCGGCCTCAACGATGGGCACGCCCGCTTCGACCGCGGATGCCAGCCCTTTCAGGGCGGGCACAGCCGTCAGTCTGTCGCGCAGACTGAAGCGTTGGGTCGGAGACACTCCTAAAGCCTAGAGTGGCTTCACACCGCGGTGCATCGCAACGATGCCCCCAGTGAGGTTGCGATAGGCGACATTGCGGAATCCCGCAGTGCTCACCCAGCTAGCGAGGGTTTTCTGGTCGGGCCACGCCGCAATCGAATCGGCGAGGTAGGTGTAGGCGTCGTGGTTCGTGCTCGCCAGCTTGGCGAACAGTGGCATTACGCGGCGCAGGTAAATCGAATAACCGCCCTTGAACAGAGGGTTGGTGGGATGAGAGAACTCGGTCACGACAATGCGACCTCCGGGCTTCGTCACCCGAAACATTTCGGCGAGCGCAACCTTCGGGTCAACGATGTTTCGAAGTCCGAAGCTAATCGTGACGGCATCAAACTCGTTGTCGGCAAATGGGAGCTTCATCGCATCCGCCTGAACCCACGTGATCAGGGGGTTGGCAGAGAGTCGTTTCTTGCCCTCAGCGAGCATGCCCGCAGAGAAGTCGGCCGCAACGACGTGAGCGCCTGACTTCGTGATGGCCGCACTCGATGTGCCCGTACCGGCAGCAATGTCGAGAATCTTCTCGCCCACCTGCGGGTTGATAGACCGTGTGGTCTGGATGCGCCATAGAGCCGAGTTGCCGGCAGAGAGAATTGCGTTCGTTCGGTCATACCCGGCGGCAACGCCGTCGAACATCGCGGCGACTTCGTCGGGTTTCTTGCTCAAGTCGGCAGAACCCATGGGGCTCAGTCTAGAGGGGCGCCACGAGCGTAGGCTTGGGCGGGTGACCGACCCCAGCGCGCACCACTTGGTGGTGCAGACGACGCCAATCACGTCTGCGCCGCCGCTGACCGAAGTGCTCGATCGCGATCATCCGCTCGTCTGGCGTCGCCGAGGAGCCGGAATTGTGGGCTATGGCGAGGTGCTGAGGCTCACGTTCACGGGTGAGCACCGGATTCGCGATGCCGCGGCTGCGTGGCGCGAGCTATCCTCGCGCGCGCAAATCACGAACAATGTCGGCGTCACGGGCACCGGACTCGTTGCCTTCGGCACATTCGCTTTTGCCGATGATTCGAAATCCACCAGCGTGCTGATTGTGCCCCAAGTCATCATTGGTCGCCGTGATGGCGTGACCTGGCTCACCGTCATTCAGGACAGTGACGCCGTGAACGCCGGTGAAATCGATGTCTCCGGCGCACCAGACGACATCGCTGCACGCATCATGAGTGTTTCGGCCTTGGGCGCTCGCCCACATGTTGTGCTTCGACCGGGAATGCAATCGGCGGACGGGTATCGCCACGCTGTGTCTAGTGCGGTCGCGCGCATTGTGGGCGGCGAGGCCAGCAAGGTCGTGCTCGCGCGCGACCTCGTTGGCACCATCAGTGGTGAGTCAGATCTGCGTCCTGTCATCATCGACTTGGCCCAGGGGTATCCCGACTGCTGGACTTTCTCGATTGACGGGCTCATTGGCGCGAGCCCAGAAACACTCGTGGCGGTCGCCGCCACAACGGTGGATGCTCGCGTACTGGCCGGAACGGCCGCTCGTGGAAGTGACCCACAACATGACCTCGATGCGGCAACCATGCTGGCAACCAGCACAAAAGATATCGACGAACACGCATTTGCCGTGCGATCGGTCGTCGACGCGCTCGCGCCACTTACCACCACCTTGCGTACAAGTGAAGCTTTCACCCTGAAGTTGCCAAATGTGTGGCACATCGCAACCGACGTTTCGGGATCGTTGGCCGAGGGAACGTCGTCGCTCGACTTGGTCGGAGCGTTGCACCCGACCGCTGCCGTTGCCGGAACACCAACGAGGACCGCTCTGGGAATCATTGGTGAACTCGAACCGTTCGACCGCGGTCGCTACGCGGGTGCCGTGGGATGGGTCGGCGCAAACGGTGACGGCGAGTGGGGTGTCGCCCTGCGATGCATGCAGGTCGAAAACCTCGCCGACGGAACACGTGACGTCACGGCGCACGCGGGGGCGGGCATCGTTGTCGACTCTCGCTCTGACAGCGAGCTCATCGAAACGACAATGAAGTTTCGCCCTATTGTTGATGCCCTGAGTTCGGCGCGAGACTGAATCGCGTTCGTCGCCCTAACGCGCGAGACGAACCTCCACGAGTTCAGGTTCGTCGCCGGCTCCGGTGAGCGCCCGCTCGAGGTCGCCCATCGTGTCGGCGCGAACATAGCGCCAGCCATACGCTGCCGCGAGTTGCTCGAACGACGCGTCGTGAGAGGTGAACATCACCCGATCAAATGCGTTCGGGTCAGCTGAGTCTGCCACCTCGAGTTGGTCAAAAATGGAACCGCCGCCGTCATTGCCCACGATGACCTGAACTCGAGGCCGAACGTCGCCTCGAGGAATGAGCATTGACCCAGCATCGTGCAGTGCGGCAACATCGCCGAGAACAACGCGTGTGAGTGCGGGTGCCGCGGCTAGGGCGATGCCCATTCCGGTGCCGATGTTGCCATCGATTCCCGAGAGGCCGCGGTTGGCATGAACCGTGATCTTCTTACCCGGCAGTGTTGAGTCAGCGACACGAATCAGTCTGGATGCCCCAAAAACAAGCCGATCGTGGGGCCACGTTGCGCGCCACACCGCATCCACGAGCAGCTCGCGCGTCACTTCGGCACGCGACGCCGCAAGTTCACCGTCAACGAAAGCCCGCTGGTCTTTCGGGTTCGTCGACCTCGCCGTGTCGACGTTGGGGGCGCGCACGGCAGCGCTTGATTCCGCGAGTTGCGCGGCGCGTTTCTCGCTCACGTCACGGTCGAATCGTCGCCACTGATTCAAGACGTCGGCCTCGTTCGGGCCAGAATCATTCGGGCCGGGGCCGTTCGAATTGCTGCCGGCGGCGAGCACCACTCGATCGTGGGGTCGAACGTGAATCGTCTCGACGTCGGGGCGCTGACTAAGTTGAGGTATCTGCCGCGAGAGCGTCGGATGCCCGAACACAATGACCCGGCCAATCTCGTCCGCCAACTCCGGCGTGCTGAGCGCCTCTCGATAGTTGACGATGAGGTTGCGCCCGAAGCGTGCACCACTCGACACTTCTGCGATGAGCGGCCAACCACCCTCGAACGCAAGTCTTTCTGCGGCATCTCCGGCATCTGCGCCGGCAACGACAACGGTCAGTGGGCCACGCGTCAGTTCGATGTTCGCACCAGCGGAATTGCCTCCCGCGGAATCAGCAGCCGCGACTAGAGCCGCGACTCGAGCCTGTTCGGCAGCCTGGCCAGCCATGCGCAACACGTGCTCGTCAATGGGGCTCGATAGCGGCTCAATGAATTGCAGGTTTACGTGTGCCGGACCGGAAAGAGCGTGTTGCCACGCCGTCGTCGCCAGCACAATGACCTGCCCTGACGTCTCCGGATTCTGCGCGACGACTTGCGACACGACGACGTCGGATTCCCACGAGACGAACTCGCCGAACATCCCGGGCTGAATCGTCACCTGATTTGCACCCGTACCCCGCATCGCAGCGGGGCGATCGGCGGTCAGCAGCATCATGGGCACGTTCGCGTGATGTGCCTCGACGACGGCCGGCAACAGGTTTGCAACGGCACTCCCCGACGTGGTGATGACCGGAGCTGGCACGCCTGATTCAACTGCGATGCCGAGGGCCAGGAATGCTGCGGCCCGTTCATCCATGCGCACGTGCACCCGCAGGTCTCCACGTTGCGCAAGTGCGACTGCCGTCAGGGCAAGCGCCTGCGACCGTGACCCGGGGCACACGACGATATCTGTGACGCCGAGCCCAACGAGCGAACCCAGGAATTCACCCGCGAAGCGCGTTGCCGCGACCGTGGTCATGACTTGTCGGTCTCGTCTTTCGGCTTCTTGATGTTCAAGTTGCGAAGGAACTCGGGATTGTCATCCGGAGCGACAGGGCCTCGGCGGCGACGACCGTTCGACCCTCCCGCTCCACGGGGACCTCGGCCTACCAAGAACCACAGCACAGCGCCCACGATGGGAACAACGACGATGATGACCAGCCATGCGGGCTTGGGAACGCCGCGCACGCGGAGGCGGTCAAAGAAGATGGCGTCGACAAAAGCGAAAACCATGAGCGCAACAGAGATGATTGCGGCGATGACGAGAAGGCGAGTCATGCTTCGAGTCTACGAGCGAGTCGGCACAGTGGCGTCGATTACGATTGAAGCGTGAAGAGCGCTGAGCAAACCAAGACCAAAATCAGCCCGTGGGTTGGATATGTAGTGTGGCGCATCCTGTTCTTTGTGATTCCCTTCGCGGGCCTCCTGCCCCTCGCTCTCAGCACGAACATGGACCCGTTTCTGGCCGGACTGATTTCTGCCGCGATGGCCTCACTGCTCGCTCTCGCCCTGTCTTTCTTGGTGCTCAGCGGTCGCCGTCAAGCAGTCGCCAACCAATTGGCCGCAGCTCGAGTTGCAAAGCACCAGAAGAATGTCGATGAGTCCCACGAAGATGACGTCCTCGACTCCTCGTCGCGTTAAAGCTACAAACTAGACCGAAATTGGTCTCACGATCGAAGCCTGCTTGGCGGTGATCGTTCCCGGGTACGACTCGAACGCCAGCGCACGCTCAGCAGATTCTTCATAGATCTTTTCGGCAGCTAGAAACTCTTCTTCAGGGCCTTCGTGGTTGACGACCCAGATAAATAAGTTCTCGCGCGAGTCAACGAACGCCGATTCGGCATGAAAACCGTGCGCTCTGCGAGCCGTCACCAGCGGTCCGCTGAACCACTCAACAAACGCATCCATGGCGCCGGGCTGTATCTCGTAGCGACGAAGTTGCGTCGTTTTCATGGGTGGCTCCTCACGGCCTATCGAAACTAGATGACAAACGCAAGGCCGAGCAGAATCGCGTACGCAAAGGCCGCCAGGCTCGTCAAGCGAAGAGCAAGGATGTACTCGCGCGCCGACTGGGCTGTTGCCGTAATCAGGCACGCAGGGCCCACCATGAGCAACACGAAGAACGTGAGCCACGCGTTCGGGTAGAGAATCGCGATGAGACCCGACACGACAAACGGCAGCAACGAGAACGTAATGAAGAACGCAATTGTCCACTTCTTGCCAATGCGCACGGCGAGCGTCTTCTTGTTCACGAGTCGGTCAGTTTCGATATCCCGGATGTTGTTCACCATGAGCACGGCACACGCGAAGAGCCCCGATCCCACGCCGGCGGCGAGTGACTCGAGCGTGAAAACTCTCGATTGCACGAACGCCGTTCCGACTGTGGCGACGAGCCCGAAGAAAATGAAAACGAAGAGCTCACCAAACCCGGCGTAGCCGTAGGGGCGTTTGCCGCCGGTGTAGAACCACGCCGCTGCGATGGCTGCCACTCCAACCGCGGGCAGCCACCACAGTTGAGTGAGAAGCATGATAGCGAGCCCGGCCAGAGCAGCAAGACCGAAGAACGCGAATGCAACGGCCCGCACGCGCTGCGGTGTGGCCGAGCCCGAGCCCGTGAGTCGACCGGGGCCGACGCGATGGTCATCCGTGCCGCGAATGCCGTCGCTGTAGTCATTTGCAAAGTTGACGCCGATTTGAAGGTTCAGTGCGACGACTAAGCAAAGCAGCGCGAGTGGCAAATCGAAGCCGTCTGTGATGTTTGCTGCTGCTGACCCAAGAATCACTGGGGCAATGGCGAGTGGCAGTGTGCGCAGGCGAGCGCCTTCAATCCACGAGACCCGTGAAACCGGCGTGTGAACTTGGCCTGCTTTGTGCCCTGCCTGCTTGACCCGGGACCGCGCTTCTACAGCGCGCTTCTTCTTCGCGTGGTTCTTTCGTGCCATAAGAAAACAGACTACCCACGCGCGCGGGACAGCAGCGCTCCGGCGTCAGGCTTGCCGTTCGCGTTTCGTTCCATTGGGCCCACGAAGATCTGGTCCGGCACGCTGACCCGCCCCAGTCTCGACTCAATCGCATGCTCGATTTCTGCGCGGGAGAGGCTCGTCTCGGCGGACACCTCAACTCCGAGCACAGGTCTCTGACCCCACTCGGCGTCAGAGACAGCAACCGCGAGGCAGTCAGTCACCCCCGGAAATTCCCGAACCGTGTCTTCGATGGCAACGAGCGAGACCTTGATCCCACCAGAGATAATCACGCGGTCGCGCCGACCCGTCACTCGAAGAATCTCATCTAAGCCCGAATCGACGGCCAGCCACTCGCCCGCATCATCGGTTCGAAACCATCGCTGGCCATCGAGAATCGGAAAGCGCGCCTGCGTGAGCTCCGCATCGACGGAACCGTCAACAAGCTCATACCCTGTCGCCACAGTGGCGCCACCCACCCAAATTTCGCCGTCGACGATCCGCACGTCAACCCCGTCAAGCGGGACTCCGTCATAGACGACCCCGCCACCCGTCTCGGTCGACCCATAGGTCACCACGACGTTCCAACCGAGTTCGCGCGCGCGGGCAAGTTGTTGTTCCCCCGACGCTTGTCCGCCGACGAGAATCGCGTCGAGTGTGGCGACGGATGCGCGAATGCCGCTGTCATATTGCGCGCCTTCAATCAGGCGCGCCAGTTGAACTGGCACGAGTGCCGTGTAGCGGCGCGGGCCGGTCATGGACTCAACGCCCCGAGCAAAGTTCGCGGCCGTGAATGGGCCCGGCTGCAACACGACCGGTTCGGTGTCGGCGACAACTGATCGCACGAGCACATTTGCGCCAGCGACATAAGTGGTTGGCAGAGCGAGTAGCCATTGGCCCGGGCCACCGAGTCGAGCGTGCACCGCGTTCGCACTTGCACGAAGCGCCTCTGAGCTGAGGCGAACTCGTTTGGCCTGCGCAGTGGTGCCCGACGTTTCAATCACGATTCCTGGCCCAGGTTCAGAAGCAGGACCGAGGGCGATTCGGATCTCGTCGAGAGTTGTCATTCGCCAGTGAGCTTTAGAAGTGCCATGGGTAGGGCGACCAGTCGGCGGCCCGTTTTTCCAGGAAGGAGTCGCGACCTTCGGCTGCCTCGTCCGTGCCGTAAGCGAGGCGCGTTGCCTCACCAGCAAACACCTGTTGACCAACGAGCCCGTCATCAACCGCGTTGAACGCGAACTTCAACATACGGATCGCGGTGGGTGATTTGGTCAGGATTGTGCGCGCCCACTCGATGGCTGTCGCTTCGAGTTGCTCGTGCGGTACGACCGCATTGACCGCGCCCATCTCGTAAGCGCGCTGAGCGTCATATTCGTGGGCAAGAAAGAAGACCTCGCGGGCGAATTTTTGGCCCACCTGGCGGGCAAAGTATGCACTGCCGTAACCGCCGTCGAACGAGCCGACATCTGCGTCGGTCTGCTTGAAACGCGCGTGTTCTCGGCTTGCGATGCTGAGGTCACACACCACGTGCAGCGAATGTCCACCGCCGGCAGCCCAGCCCGGAATAACGGCGATGACGACCTTCGGCATGAAGCGAATCAAGCGTTGGACTTCGAGAATGTGTAGGCGACCAGATGCGCCGACCGCGTCTGTGTTTGCGGGTGACGTGCCCTCTTCGTATTCGTAGCCGGATCGCCCACGAATGCGCTGGTCACCGCCCGACGAAAACGCCCATCCACCGTCTTTTTCGCTGGGACCATTCCCCGTGACGAGAACAACGCCGA
>JBIISS010000031.1:0-8817 GCA_044340895.1 Microbacteriaceae bacterium | reverse complement strand
CCGAGCGCGTCTCGACCGCCTACGGTCCGACTCTCGCCGACCTGCCAGCCGATGAGCAGCAGGAGGTCTTCCGCTCGATGGGCGTTGATCTGATGTTCGGCGAGATCAAAGCCAGCCTGCATGGCTTCGGCGTCGACTTTGACGTCTTTTTTCACGAGGACCACCTGCACGAGTCGCGCGCCGTTGATCGCGCGATTGAGAAGCTTCGCGCACTCGGACACATCTACGACCTTGACGGTGCCATCTGGGTTCGCACCACCGACTTTGGTGACGACAAAGACCGTGTGGTCATCACGAGTGACGGCAGACCCGCATATTTCTCGGGCGACCTCGCGTACTTTCTCGACAAGCGTGAGCGCGGCTTCGACCGCTGCATCATCATGCTCGGTGCCGATCACCACGGTTACGTGGGTCGCATGATGGCGATGTGCGCTGCCTTCGGCGACGTCCCCGGTGAGAATCTCGAAATCATGATTGGTCAGATGGTTTCGCTGTTGCAAGACGGTCAGCCCATGCGCATGAGCAAGCGCGCCGGCACAATCGTCACCCTCGAAGATCTCGTTGAAGCTGTCGGTAACGACGCGGGTCGCTACGCGCTTGTGCGCTCGCCGATTGATTCACACCTCGACATTGACCTCGACGTGCTTGGCAAACGCACGAACGAGAACCCGGTCTTCTACGTGCAGTACGCGCATGCCCGCACACGGGCCGTCGCGCGGAACGCAGAAGCAGCCGGCGTGAGCATGAACGACGGATTCGCTCCCGAACTTCTCGACCACGAGAGCGAGTCGGCGCTGTTGGGCATCCTGCAAGAAATGCCTCGAATTGTGAGTCAGTCGGCCGAACTCCGAGAACCACACCGCGTTGCCCGATACATCGAAGAGGTCGCCGGCCTTTATCACCGCTGGTACGACAGCTGCCGCGTGATTCCGCAGGGTGACGAAGAGATCACGGACGTGCACCGCACACGCTTGTGGCTGAACGAGGCAACGAGCCAGGTTTTGCGTAACGGCCTGACTCTCACTGGTGTCTCTGCGCCCGACCGTATGTAGACTTTGAGGACTTCGATGCCGCGTCCAGCGGCAGACGTCGTCAGGCTTCAGGGACCAAGCCGGGTCCGCTCGCCAGAGCGACTTAACCCGTGTTTCTTGAAAGGTTCCCCTCGTGTCCGCCTCACGATCGTCATCTGCGAACCCACTCGCACCTGACTGGTTGCGCGTGCCCACGGTGGATGGCCAACCGGATGCGAACGAGCTCGCGCCGGGCTTGTGGAGCGACAACGTGTCGCGCGATGACCGCGGCGAACTGACCGTCGCAGGCGTGAGCGCGTCCGCCCTCGCGGCCGAGTTCGGAACACCCCTGTATGTTTTTGACGAAGCTCACGTTCGTGCGCAGGCCGAGCGCGTTCGCCATGCGTTCGACGCCGAGGCCGCCGCCATCGGTTCGACCGCCATCGTCTACTACGCCGGCAAGGCCTATCTCTCGACGGAGGTTGTGCGTTGGGTCGCCGACGCCGGTATGCGCCTCGATGTCGCCAGTGGGGGAGAGCTCGCCGTCGCGCTCGCCGCAGGTGTGGCGCCAGCACGAATCGGCCTGCACGGCAATAACAAGTCGGTCGCTGAAATCGAGCGCGCTGTCGCACTGGGCTTAGGCAGCATCGTTCTTGACGCACCCATTGAGGTCGAGCGCGTTGCCGCAGCTGCCACAGCTGCCGGTGTCGTGCAAAAAGTGCGCCTTCGAGTCAACTCCGGTGTGCACGCCCACACGCACGATTTTCTGGCCACCGCGCACGAAGATCAGAAGTTCGGCATCACCATTGCGGATGCCCCGGCCGTCGTTGCGCAAATTCGCGCCCACGACTCACTCGAATTCCTTGGGCTGCACTGCCACATCGGCAGCCAAATTTTTGGCACAGCAGCCTTTGCGGAATCAGCTGCGCGTCTGCTCGAGTTGCACGCCCGGTTGTCCGTTGACGCCCTCGTCCCCGAGCTCAACCTCGGCGGAGGTTTTGGCATCGCATACACAACGGCCGATGCCCCGCTGCCCATCGAAGAGATCGCCGCTGGCTTGGTCGGCGCGGTTGCTGCGGAGTGCGCGCGTCTGAACATCCCGGTGCCGGTCATTGCCGTTGAGCCGGGTCGTGCCGTCGTCGGCACCGGCGGCCTTACGCTTTATCGAGTTGGCGTTACGAAAGACGTGCTGGTCGACACGCGTGATGGCGACGGGCCCCTGGGTGACTCGGCCGTTCGCAAGTACGTGAGCGTCGACGGCGGAATGAGCGACAACGCGCGACCGGCGTTGTATAGCGCCAACTACTCGGTGCGCATGGCGAACCGCGTCTCGCAGAAACCCCCCGTGCTCGTGCGCGTCGCGGGCAAGCACTGCGAATCGGGTGACATCGTCATCTATGCCGACTACTTGCCCGGTGATGTCGCACCGGATGACCTGCTCGCCGTGCCCGCAACGGGCGCGTACTGTTTCTCGCTCGCGAGCAACTACAACTACCTCGCACGTCCCGCGGTTGTCGCGGTGCGTGATGGACAAGCCCGCGTGATTGTGCGCGGCGAAACCGAAGCCGATCTGCTGTCACGCGACGCAGGAATATAGCCCGAGCACACTGGAGCACTCATGATCAACTACCGCTCACTTCGCGTCGCCCTCCTCGGCGGCGGAACCGTCGGCGCCCAAGTTGCCCGCATTCTGCTTGAGCACCGCGACGAACTCACCTCGCGCATCGGCGCAACCCTTGACCTGGTCGGTATTGCCGTTCGCGATCTGAAGGCACCGCGCTCGGCCGACCTGCCCAAGGAACTCTTCACGACCGATGCCGAGTCGCTCATTCTGGGCTCCGACATCGTCATTGAGGTCATGGGTGGCCTCGAACCGGCTCGCACCTACATCTTGCAGGCTCTCAACTCAGGCGCCGACGTCGTGACCGCCAACAAGGCACTGCTCGCCAACCACGGTCCTGAGTTGTTCGCAGCAGCCGAGCAGGTCGGCGCGCAGCTCTACTTCGAGGCGGCCGTTGCCGGCGCGATTCCCATCATTCGCCCACTTCGTGACAGCCTCGCCGGTGACCGCGTCAACCGCGTGATGGGAATCGTCAACGGCACGACGAACTACATTCTTGACGCGATGGATGCCACGGGCTCGAGCTTCGACGACGCACTCGCCGTCGCCACCGAACTTGGCTACGCCGAAGCGGACCCAACCGCCGACGTCGACGCGTTCGATGCGGCACAAAAGGTTGCGATTCTTGCTGGCCTCGCATTTCACACGCACGTGCCACTCGACAAGGTGCACCGAGAAGGTATTCGTTCCGTCACGGGGCAGACCGTCGACTTCGCTCGCAAGGCGGGTTACGTCGTGAAACTGCTCGCGATTGCTGAGCGAGTGACCGACCCCGACACGGGAGAAGAAGGCGTGTCGGCACGTGTGTATCCGGCGCTGATTTCGCGCGAGCATCCACTTGCCGCCGTTCGCAAGGCGAACAACGCCGTCTTTGTCGAGGCCGAAGCTGCCGGCAGCCTCATGTTCTACGGTGCTGGTGCCGGTGGGCCCGAGACGGCCTCAGCCATCATGGGCGACGTTGTCTCCGCCGCTCGTCGTCACGTCATTGGCGGACCGGGGCAGGCCGAATCGAGCTACGCGACGATTCCGGTGCTGCCCATCTCACACATCACCACGCGCTATCACGTCACGTTGTCGGTCGCCGATCAGCCAGGTGCGCTCGCCGCTGTCGCGAACGTGTTTAGCACCCACGGCGTCTCGGTCGAACTCGTGGAACAGGGTGTGCTCGGCACCGAGGCTGTTCAAGTAGCAGAAGAGACGACGGCTACGCTAGTTATCGGCACGCACGCCGCACTCGAGTCGGATCTTGCGTCCACCGTTAAGGCTCTGTCTCAGCTCGACGCGGTTCGCAGTGTGGTTTCGGTCCTACGAATTGAAGGAGCCTGATGGCTAAGCAGTGGCGGGGAGTCCTTCCCGAATACGCTGATCGTCTGAACATTTCGGACAAGACCCCGATCATCACGTTGGGTGAGGGTGGCACGCCGCTCATCCCGGCTGCCGCGCTGTCAGCACGCACCGGCGCAAACGTCTGGGTCAAATACGAGGGGATGAACCCCACGGGTTCGTTCAAGGACCGCGGCATGACCATGGCCATCTCGAAAGCGGTCGAGCATGGTGCGAAAGCCGTCATCTGTGCCTCCACCGGAAACACCAGCGCATCGGCTGCCGCTTACGCCACTCATGCCGGCATCACCGCAGCGGTGCTCGTTCCCGAGGGCAAGATTTCGATGGGCAAGCTCAGCCAGGCGGTTGCGCACAACGCGCAGATTTTGCAGGTTCAGGGAAACTTCGACGACTGTCTCGAAATCGCTCGCGAACTGGCCGAGAGCTACCCCGTTCACCTGGTGAACTCGGTCAACAACGATCGCATCGAGGGACAGAAGACGGCTGCCTACGAGGTCGTTGAGGTTCTCGGCGACGCGCCTGACTTCCACATCTTGCCGGTTGGTAACGCCGGAAACTACACCGCGTACTTTCGTGGCTACAGCGAAGAACTTGCTCGTGGTGCAACCACCAAGCTCCCGCGCATGTTCGGTTTCCAGGCGTCGGGCAGCGCACCCATCGTGCTCGGTCACGTGGTCAAGAACCCCGAGACTCTTGCCAGCGCAATTCGAATCGGCAACCCCGCATCGTGGCAGTTTGCAATCGAAGCGCGTGAAGTGACGAACGGATACTTCGGGTCCATCACCGACGAAGGCATCCTCGCTGCTCAGCGCATTCTTTCGGCTGAGGTCGGAATCTTCGTTGAACCCGCGTCGGCCATCTCCGTCGCCGGTTTGCTCGAGCGCGCAGATGCGGGCGAGATCCCGAAGGGTGCAACCGTTGTCTTGACCGTCACCGGTCACGGACTCAAGGACCCACAGTGGGCCCTCAAGCGCCCCGACGGCAGCGAGGTTTCGCCCACGAGCGTTCCGGTCAACGTCGAATCAATCGCCGAGGTGCTCAACCTCGTCAAGGGCGCCTAAGTTTCATGGCTCTCCCTGTCACCCACGTGCACGTTCGTGTGCCGGCCACCAGTGCCAACCTGGGCCCCGGATTCGACACGCTCGGACTCGCCCTCGCTCGCTATGACGAGCTCGAGGTCAGCGTGCGCGACGAGCCCGGTGCCTTTGTCGAGGTCATCGGTGTGGGTGTTGGCGAGGTGCCAACTGACGAGACCAACCTCATCGTACGCTCCTGCGCGTATGCGTTCGAAAAACTGGGACAGAAGATGCCCGGCCTGCACCTGCGTGCCCACAACAACATCGCGCACGGTCGCGGCATGGGCTCGTCGGGAGCCGCCATCGTGGGCGGCATCATGGCGGCCAAAGGACTTCTGAGTGGAACCGTCGAGGTGAGCGACGAGACACTGCTGCGCCTCGCGACCGATCTCGAAGGGCATCCGGACAATGTCGCACCGGCTCTGTTCGGCGGGTTGACGATTGCCTGGATGGGCGACTCTGGCCCTCGTTTCAAGAAGCTCATGGTGCACCGCGGTGTGTCGCCGCTTGTGTTTGTGCCCGAATTCACGATGTCGACCGAACTCGCCCGCTCGCTGCAACCCTCGTCGGTGCCGCACGAAGACGCCATCTTCAACGTGTCGCGCTCGTCGCTGCTCGTCGCCGCTCTGACGCAGAGCCCCGAGCTCTTGTTTGAGGCGACCGAAGACAAGTTGCACCAGAACTATCGTGCCGAGGCGATGCCCGAAACCAACAAAGTGGTCATGGCACTGCGCGCAGCCGGCTTCGCCGCTGTGGTGTCGGGAGCAGGTCCGTCGGTACTTGTCTTGTGCAGTGACCCGAGCCAGCGCCAGGCCGCCATTGACCTCGTGGCCAAGGTTCAAGAAACCCCGTGGACGCCACTCATGCTCGCAGTGGACTTTAAGGGTGCTACTGTTGAGACGTCTTCATCCGACGGGTAGCACGAACTCCTATTTCTAGGTTTTCCGCCCGAAGAATCGGTGTAGGGCATTTACACGAGGCGGTGCCAACCGGCTTCCCTCATCTTTACCCACAACACACATTGAGTCTGGTCCGCATGCGTTGCGTGCAACTGAGCTCACACGTGTGGGTAGCACAAAAACCATAAGGAGAAATACATGGACGAGAACGTCACATCAGACGCCGTCACGAATTCGGGCGACGCAGACGCCGAGACGACACCGCGCAAGCGCGTGTCGCGTCGTGCGACCACGTCGGCCGTGAACGCCGCCGATCACGCCAATGCTGGCGAGACGGGCACCACGCCGATTGCCGACGCCGGCGACGCCGACACCGCGCCCAAGCGCGGCCGCGGTCGAGCAAAAGCCAAAACGGAAGCAGAAGGTGACGCTCCCGCAGCGTCGACCGATGCTCCAGCGAACGACGGTGACTCATCCTCGGCTGGCGACAGCGACGGTGGAGACAACCAGAACGGCGAGGGCGGTTCGCGCAACTCGCGCAACTCGCGCAACCGAAACCGTAACCGCAACCAGTCGGACGGCGATGGCGAGAATGGCAATCAAGACCGCCAGAACGGCCGCGGCCAAGGTCGCAACGGTCAGAACGGTTCGAACGACGACCAGAACGACGACCCACGCAATCGCAACAACCGCCAGCGTGACCGCCGCCGCGGTCGCTCGCCCTACGACGAGGCCGAGCCAGAAATCCTTGAGGATGACGTACTTATCCCGATCGCGGGCATCCTCGACATTCTCGACAACTACGCCTTCGTGCGCACATCGGGCTACCTGCCCGGCCAGAACGACGTCTACGTCTCACTGAACCAGGTCAAGAAGTACGGACTGCGCAAGGGCGACGCCGTCGTCGGCGCCATCAAGCAGCCTCGCGAAGGCGAGAGCCAGGGCCGCCAGAAGTACAACGCACTGGTCAAGGTTGACTCGGTCAACGCGATGACCGTGGAGCAGGCAATCGCTCGCGTCGACTTCAACGATCTCACGCCTCTGTACCCTCAGGAGCGTCTGACGCTCGAGACCGAGCCGACCAAGGTCACCGCTCGCATCATCGACCTCATCGCCCCGATTGGGAAGGGCCAGCGTGGCCTCATCGTTGCTCCGCCCAAGGCAGGCAAGACGATCATCCTGAAGCAGATCGCCGACTCAATCTCACAGAACAACCCCGAGGTCCACCTCATGGTCGTTCTCGTCGACGAGCGCCCCGAAGAGGTCACCGACATGGAACGCAGCGTTAAGGGCGAAGTTATCGCTTCGACGTTCGATCGTCCGGCAGAAGACCACACGGTTGTTGCCGAACTTGCCATCGAGCGCGCAAAGCGTCTCGTCGAGCTCGGTCAAGACGTTGTTGTGCTGCTCGACTCGATCACTCGACTCGGCCGTGCATACAACCTTGCTGCGCCCGCATCTGGCCGCATTCTCTCTGGTGGCGTTGACGCCGCTGCGCTCTACCCGCCGAAGAAGTTCTTCGGTGCTGCGCGCAACATCGAGAACGGCGGCTCGCTCACCATCATCGCAACCGCGCTCGTGGAGACCGGTTCCAAGATGGACGAGGTCATCTTCGAAGAGTTCAAGGGCACCGGCAACATGGAACTCCGCCTGTCGCGTTCACTCGCTGACAAGCGCATCTTCCCGGCCGTCGATGTGAACGCATCGGGTACGCGCCGCGAAGAAATGCTGATGGGCGCCGACGAGGTCAAAGTCTCGTGGAAGCTCCGTCGCGCACTCGCCGGCCTCGACACGCAGTCGGCTCTCGACGCCGTGCTCAGCAAGCTGAAAGAAACCTCGACGAACGTTGAGTTCTTGATGCTGATGAGCAAGGCGCAGAACATCGGCGGCGTTTCAACCAAGGAGGACTAAGTGCTTGATTCGGTAGCAACTCTGCTTGCCGAGCACGAGCAACTCCAAACTGAGCTCGCTGACCCGGCTTTACACGCGGATGCCGCGCGCGCGAAAAAGCTCAATCGTCGTTACGCCGAACTGAGCCAGATCAAGGCGGCATTCGAAGGTCTGCAAGAACTGCAGGAAGACCTCGCGGCGGCCAAAGAGCTGTCGAAAGAGGACGAGTCGTTCGCATCGGAAGTCGTGACGATGGAAGAGGCGATTCCAGCCGCGCAGGAACGACTTCGTCGTCTGCTCATTCCTCGCGACCCCGATGACGGGCGTGATGTCATCATGGAAATCAAGGCCGGTGAAGGTGGCGCCGAAAGCGCCCTTTTTGCAGCCGACCTTCTTCGCATGTATCTGCACTACGCCGAGTCCAAGGGGTGGAAGACCGAAATCCTCGACCGCACCGAGTCAGACCTGGGCGGCTACAAGGATGTTCAACTCGCCATCAAGGGCAACTCACCCGACCCGTCTCAGGGCGTGTGGGCTCACCTCAAGTACGAGGGTGGCGTGCACCGCGTACAGCGTGTGCCCGCGACCGAGTCGCAGGGCCGCATTCACACGTCGGCTGCCGGAGTGCTGGTGTTCCCCGAAGTGGATGAACCCGAAGAGGTCGAGATCAGCCAGAACGATCTGAAGATTGACGTCTTTCGTTCGAGCGGCCCCGGCGGTCAATCGGTCAACACGACCGACTCCGCCGTGCGCATCACGCACTTGCCAA
This sequence comes from Microbacteriaceae bacterium, assembly GCA_044340895.1. GTDB lineage: Bacteria > Actinomycetota > Actinomycetes > Actinomycetales > Microbacteriaceae > RFQD01. Next base: position 208 of record JBIISS010000031.1, on the reverse strand, counting down.
CCGGCATCGTCGTGTCGATGCAGAACGAGAAGTCGCAGATTCAGAACCGCGAGGCGGGCATGCGCGTGCTTCGCGCACGAATTCTGGCTCGTCAGCAAGAGGAACAGGCAGCCGAGGCAAGCGCGGCCCGCAAGTCGCAGATTCGAACGGTTGACCGCTCGGAGCGCATCCGCACCTACAACTTTCCTGAGAACCGAATCGCCGATCA
>JBIISS010000235.1:0-2518 GCA_044340895.1 Microbacteriaceae bacterium | reverse complement strand
GGCGAATAACGGTGTCGTCGTAAACCGGCTTGTCGTCGAGGTAAGTCACGAGCGGCAGGCCGGTGACCGTAATCGGCTCGGGGCGAAGCAGATCTTTGACTTCGGCGAGCAAGCTCAAAAGTCCGCCCGCACGATAAAGATCGTCCATCAAGAACTTGCCGCTGGGTTGCAAGTTTGCAAGCACCGGCACGCCCGACCCTGCTGCATCGAAATCCTCGAGAGTGAGGTCGACGCCGACTCGACCAGCGATGGCGAGAAGGTGGAGAACGGAATTCGATGACCCGCCCACAGCCGCAATCGACACGATGGCGTTGATGAAAGCGTCCTTGGTCATGATGTCGCTCGGGCGGCGATTCTCCGCCACCATCTTCACGATGAGCTCACCCGTCTCGTGCGACATCGAGAGCAGACGGGCATCAGGTGCCGGTGTGCCAGCAAAGCCCGGGATGGTCATTCCGAGGGCTTCGGCCATGACGGCCATCGTCGACGCGGTGCCCATTGTGTTGCAGTGTCCCTTGGAGCGAATCATCGACTGCTCTGAGGCAATGAACTGCTTGTTGGAGATGGCTCCGGCGCGGGCTTCTTCACTCAGTCGCCAGACGTCGGTGCCGCATCCGAGTGCTTCGCCTCTGAAGTGGCCCGTGAGCATCGGGCCTCCGGGCACAACAATCGCGGGCAAGTTGACGGATGCGGCAGCCATGAGCAGCGACGGAATCGTCTTGTCGCACCCCCCGAGCAGAACGAGCCCGTCGATCGGGTTGGCGCGGAACATCTCTTCCATCGCCATCGCGGCCATGTTGCGCCAGAGCATCGCCGTGGGCTTGACCTGAGTCTCGCCGAGCGAAACCACGGGCAAATTCAGCGGAACACCACCGGCTGCCCACACACCCTGCTTCACGGCATCGGAGACCTCATTGAGGTGCATGTTGCATGGCGTGAGGTCAGACGCGGTGTTCGCAATCGCAATCTGCGGCTTCGCGCCGTCGAAAGCATCTTCGGGCATGCCCCTCCGCATCCACGCTCGGTGAATGTAGGCGTTGCGGTCATCGCCGCCATACCAGTGGGCGCTGCGCAATTCGGTCATGCGGATTCCTTCAACTCGGGCACGGGGCTAAACGACCACTGTCGTGCGTGTGATGTCGGTGTCAGTAAACACGTCATGCTCGTCGGTGCTCCGCGTCGAAAACTCCGTCACGATGGCGCCCTCAGGCCCGGCCTGAAACCAGTGTTTTGTGTCGGGAAATATCGTGAACTGATCACCGGGATGAAGAACGGTCTCGTGCCAAACGGAGTACGCGCCCTTGTCGACTCTGGTGGGTGTGGCCTTCGGATTGGGCGTGGGTTCACCCTCCGTGTACAGGTAAACAAGTCCGACCCGGCATCGAAAAGTCTCTTCTTTGCCCGGCTGCCCGTTGACCGAAACGTGTCGGTGCTCGGGGCAGGTTTGACCCGGAAGAAGCACCAGCTCCTTGGCACACACGCGTTCGGTATTCACATAGACGACGAGCTGTAGCCCGGTATTCGCCAAGTCCGACAAGCCGAAATCGGCCACCTCGATGTTGCTCTGCTCGGTCGGCGTGAGCACGACTCCCGCCTCGGCAAGCTTTGCCGCGGCGGCGGCTTGCGCCGACATCACTTCTTGGGCGGTGAGCAAAGTAATCGCGTCTCCTCGGTCGCAGGTGGGTTCTGCGAATACTCTACCTACGGTTGCCGGGCGAGCTTGAGCCCCCCAATCGTTGCGGCTGGTCTGGTCATCGATTGGCTTACACGCGGGGGCCTCTCAGTAGGATTCATGTCATGACCGCGGCGACCGAGGGGCGCAAGCCCAATATCCGGCAGGTCGCTTTGCTCGCGGGTGTCTCGCACATGACGGTGTCGCGCGTGCTCAACGAGCATCCGAGCATCGCGTCCGCCACGCGTGAACGCGTACTAGAGGTCATGCGCGAGCTCAACTACCGCCCCAATAGCGCTGCCCGCGCGCTGGCGACGCGTCGAACCAATCGCCTCGGGGTCGTTGTCGACAGCATCAACGAGTTCGGCCCGGCGAGCACCGTGCGGGCAATCGAGCATGCGGCCCACGATCGCGGGTTCACCGTTTCGTCGATTGCTGTCTCGGCCGATCGGTCGATTACGGCACATGATGCACTCATGAGTCTCGTGGGCATCGGCATCGACGGTCTGTGCCTCATCACTCCGCGCACGTCATCCATCGACCTGCTCCGAGAGGTCTCGCGCGGGATCCCGACCCTCGTCGTCAAGTCTGAACCCGAGGACGATTTCTTCACTGTCTCGGTCGACCAGCGCCTGGGTGCCGCATTGGCGGCGCAACACCTCATTCAGCTCGGTCACCGTGAAATTGTGCATTTGTCCGGTCCGTTGGATTGGTTGGATGCCCGCGAGCGCGAGCAAGCCTGGCACGAGCACCTCGCCACGGCCGGCCTACCCGCGCGCGCGACTGTCGTCGGTGACTGGACATCCGACTCGGGCTTCGCATTTGGACGCGCCGTCAACGTGGACT
>JBIISS010000234.1:0-2519 GCA_044340895.1 Microbacteriaceae bacterium | reverse complement strand
CGGCACGCCGCGATTGCCTTTGAACAACACGAACCGCTGGGTGAGCTCACTCTCACCTGGACGGCCGAGACGTGGTCGGATGACTCGCTCGCGAACCTAGGAGCACAGTATGGATCTTGAGCGCTCACTCGAAGCGATTCTCTTGGTGGCGGATGAGCCGCAGAGTGTGGTCAGCATGGCCACAGCACTCGGCGCGCCCGTCAAAGACATCAAGTCGGCCATCGCCAACCTCGTCGCCGACTATGACGGCAAGTCGAAAGACGGCGCACCTGCCATCAAGCGCGGCTTTGAATTGCGCGAAGTGGGTGGCGGGTGGCGCCTCTACGTGCGCGCGGAGTATGACCACGTGGTGAGCGATTTCGTTCTCACCCAGAACCCAACGAAGCTCACACAGGCCGCACTCGAGACGCTCGCTGTCGTTGCCTATCGCCAACCGATTAGCCGACCGCAGATTGCACAGATTCGCGCCGTGAACGTCGACTCGGTTGTACGCACGTTGCTCGGTCGTGGTCTTATCACCGAAGTGCAGACCGACAACGAGACCGGAGCAATTCTTTATGGCACGACGGATGTTCTGCTCACCCAGCTCGGCATCAACTCGCTCGAAGAGCTCCCGCCGATCGCGCCGCTCTTGCCCGACGGCCAAGAAGGCTTCTAGGTAGCTCGCGTGGTTTTCGAAGAGCCCACTGGCGTGCGGTTGCAGAAGGTTCTCGCGGCAGCCGGCGTGGCTTCTCGTCGGGTGTGCGAGAACCTCATCGTCGAGGGCCGCATCGCGGTCAACGGTGAAATCGTCACCGAACTCGGTCGGCGAATCGACCCAGAAGTCGACACCGTTGAAGTAGACGGCACACCCGTGCAACTCGACGTCAGTCGCCGGTACGTTATCTTGAACAAGCCGGTCGGCGTGGTCAGTTCGATGAAGGACGAGAACGGTCGTCCTGATCTCAGCACCTACGCCGACGAATTCGAAGAGCGCGTGTTCTACGTCGGTCGCCTCGATGCCGACACCAGTGGGCTGATGATCTTGACGAACGACGGCGATGCGGCGCAGGCGCTCGCGCATCCCAAGTTCGGCGTCTTGAAGACCTACGTCGCGAAGGTGCGCGGGCGCGTCACACCCCAGACAATTGCGAAGCTCACGGCCGGGTTTGAGCTCGATGACGGAGAGATTCACGCAGACAAGGCGCGACTCATGACCGTGGAGCCGTCGGGCAAGCACAGTATCGTCGAGATCACGCTGCACTCGGGCCGCAACCGTATTGTTCGGCGGATGATGAAGCACGTCGGACATCCGGTCATCGACTTGGTTCGTCGGTCATTCGGCCCGTTACACCTCGGCACCCTGCCGGCAGGGCAGTGGCGCGACCTGACTAAACTGGAACGAGGCGAAATCCTCGCCCTCGCACGTGGTGGCTCGTCGGATGATGTGGAATTAGCCGAAAGCGGCGAATGACCCTCAACGAAACGGATGTGACGTGAACGCCACCTCAACTTCCGTTCGTCTTGCGCAGAAATCCGTGCGCATTGTGGGTACGGGCCTGTTGGGCTCGAGCATCGGTCTCGCCCTTCGCCCGCGTGGCGTCGACGTGATCCTGACGGATTCGTCACCCTCGTCTGCCCGTCTTGCCGAAGACTTAGGCGCCGGTCGCCTGGCTGCACCGGGTGATGCGCCGGACCTCGTCGTTGTGTGTGTTCCGCCCGATGTGATTGCAGATGTGATTCAGCGTGAACTCGAGGAGTTTCCTGACGCCGTCGTGACCGATGTGGCCAGCGTCAAGGTCGCCCCGCGCGACCATTTGCGTGAGCACGGCGTTGACCTTGCGCGTTATGTTGGCGGTCATCCGCTCGCCGGGCGCGAACGCGGGGGAGCGGTGTCTGCCCGCGGTGACTTATTTCTCGGTCGCCCCTGGGTTGTCTGTCGAGAGCCGGGCAACTCCACCGAGTCGGTGCGACTCGTCGAAGACTTGATTCATGATCTCGGCGCATCCGTAATCGAAATGTCGGCGGATGACCACGATCGTGCTGTCGCCCTCGTCTCGCACGCACCGCAGATTGTCTCGACATTGATGGCGGCGCAGCTCACCTCAGCGACCGACGCCCAGGTGCGCATCGCGGGTCAGGGTGTGCGTGATGTCACACGCATCGCCGCCAGCTCACCCGACCTGTGGGTTCAAATTCTCGGCGCCAACGCCCACGCGGTGGTCGAGGTATTGCGTTGCGTACACACCGACCTCGGCGCAGTCATTGATTCTCTCGACGCGCTCGATTCGTCCGGTTCGCGATCGAACCTGGCGCAAACGATTTCTCGCGGCAACGAGGGCGTGTCTCGCTTGCCCGGCAAGCACGGACAAAACCGCACGTTCAGCAGCGTGACCGTGCTGATCGATGACCGGCCGGGACAACTCGCACAGTTGCTCGTCGACATCGGCGAACTCGCCATCAACCTTGAAGACCTAAACCTGGAGCACGCTCCCGGTGCGCAGATGGGAACCGTCGAGTTCAGTGTCGTGCCTGAAGCG
>JBIISS010000233.1:0-2521 GCA_044340895.1 Microbacteriaceae bacterium | reverse complement strand
ACCGATGTCGTGCAAGAACCGCAAATCGGCACGTCGGTGACGAACGAGTCGGCAACTGTTCTGCCGCCCGGCGAGATCAATCCGCAGGCGGGCGATAGCCCAGCCGAGCCGGTGACACCACCCATCACGTTCGATTGGGTGTTGCCGCTGCTTCGAACGGTTGGGCTCGTCGCACTTGCCGGCGCGGCGGTCGTGTCGCCGTTCCTGGCCATCCTCGCGGTCAAGGCGCGCCGCCGCCGTGTTCGTCGACGCGATGGTAACCCGCGCGACCGAGTTGTTGGCGCGTGGGAGGAATACCTCGACAACGCGCTCGACTTTGGTCTCGTGGTGAGCCCGAGCTTGACTCGTCGCGAAGTTGCTCAAGTTCTTGGGGCAGGCCACGCGCTGGGGTCGGCGAATGTGCTTCCTCTCGCCGACGGTGTCGACACGGCGGTCTTCGGCACGTCCGTGGCGACCGACCGTGACGTCGACGAGTTCTGGAGCCTGGTTGAGAGCGCCAGGCTCGAGATGGAACGCGGCTCGTCATGGTGGCGCATCCTGATGGCGCGTCTCTCACTCGCCTCGTTCTTGCGGTACCGCGCGAACAAGATTCTGCCCACCGATTCGGCCGGTTTCGTCACACTCGCGTCGGCTCAAACAGAGAAACCAACCGGCATCGGCGGCTTCACCCGGTACATCACGCGCAGCACCCGCCGGCGTAGGGGAGAATAGAGGCGTGTTCGGCAATGATGAGACTCGCCCCGTGGGCGGTCGCGATGAGGATGACACCGTCATCACCGGTGGCGCCGCTGACGACGCAACGTCGATTGCCGCCGACAAGACAGTGATCGTGGGCGAGGCCGGCTCGTCGACGCCCCGCGTGATCGAGTCACCGCTGAGTGACGACGAACGTAAGCGCTTCTTTCGGCCACCCGTGGCCGACCCGGGGTCGGTTGTGCCGATTCCGGAGCGCCCGGTCACCCGGCCAATCAACAAGATTTCTGCCACTGACCTGCTCGCCGATGAGCCGCCCAAGCGCAAGTCGTTCGACGAGATTATCGCGGGCGAAATTCACCGCATGACGGATGCGATTCCCATCATTGGTCGTAACCGCAAGGGTGAGCCCCGCCGTGCTCTCGTGGCTATCGGCCTGGTCGTCGCACTCGCCGTTGTGGCCGGCGCCGTAGTCGCGGCCGTCATTTTCTTGGCGTTTTAGCGCGCATGACGCAACCAAAACGCCCCATCCGCTCCACCGAGATCATCGGCGCACTCGCCTTCCTCCTCGCAACGTGGTTCGCCTTCGTGATCTTCGGGCTGGGGATCGCCACCGCGCTGGTAAATCGCGAGATCATCACGGATGACCGTGCGGGCGTGTTCCTCGGCCCCGCAATGGTGTTCGGCTCCCTCGTCGCATTCGCGGTGACGGTGGTCACCTCGGCTTTTCGGCGCCGACGCAGAGCACGAACAGCTGCGCCGTTTGTCGGAAGCTCGCTCGTGGCTGCGTTGATCGCCTACCTCGCATACGTGTTCACCGCGCTCGTGGGGTGGGTCGTGTTTGTGCCGGGTAATCCCCGTGAAGCCCTGCCTTTCGCCCTGCACACCGCGCTCGACTGGCCGGCGTTTGTCATCGCCATTGCCAGCCTGATCGTCTCACTCGCGTTCTTCGCGTACCTGCCGTGGAGAACTCGCAACCTGATGTAGGGGCTGCACCTAGCCTGAGCGGATGCTCGCCACCGCACCCGCCACCGTCGCAACCATCGTCAACACCGTCGGGCTCGCGGCGTTTCTGGTGCTCAGCGTGTGGCTTGCGGCTGTCGACTGGCGCGAACATCGGCTCCCCAACAAGCTCGTGGCAGCCGCTGCAATATGTGCTCTGACCAGCCATATTTGCCAAACAGCCCTGTGGGCATTCGTGCCCAGCGGGCCAGATCTAACTCCGCTCATTCGCTCCATCGCCACCGCCGCGGCCTGCTTCGCGCTCTATCTCCTGCTCCATCTGGTCTCGCGAACCAAAAACAGCGCCGGGATGGGCGCCGGGGATGTCAAATTGGCGGGAGTGCTCGGCCTGTATCTGGGCTGGATCAGCATCGACACGGCCGTCCTCGGGATCGCCGCCGCATTCGTGCTGGGAGCCCTGTTTTCGCTCTCGATGATGGCGTTTCGCAGGGCGAATCACCGGTCTCGCGTCGCTTTTGGCCCGTGGATGCTCATCGGCGCGTGGCTCGCCATTGTGCCCGCGACCTTCGGCTGAGCATCCCTTATTCGCCCCTCAGCACAACCGGTTTGCCTGACCGAGCGATTTCGCACTACGCTTGAAGCTTGGTGTGACAAAAAGCACCAGCTCCATAAGGGTTCCGCCCACTGTTGCGGGGAACCCCCACGGCATGTTCGGCCGCCAACGTTTCGCAATCGCGAATCGGGTCGAATAACAAACTCATTCGCTGTCACCGTGCAGCTTTAAACAAGGAGAAATAGTGCCAACTATTAACCAGTTGGTCCGCAAGGGTCGCACGCCGAAGGTCACCAAGACCAAGGCACCTGC
>JBIISS010000030.1:0-8962 GCA_044340895.1 Microbacteriaceae bacterium | reverse complement strand
AAGGAGCGCTCGAGCGTGCCGGGCTGACGCATTTCGGAACGCGTTGCGGAAACGGCGAGAGACCGAGGGTCGTCTGCGGTGGGCGCTTCACCGCGGGGCGCATCCGCGACCAATTGATTAAAGACCATGTGTCGCTGCTCGGGCGTGAGCTTGGCGAACGCCTCTTCGTGCACCTGCTCGATTGCCTCGGGAGGTGCGGTGCGGAGCAAGTACCGATAACGCTCGATAGCCACTTCATCTTCAGAGCGAGCTGCGCTGGCAGCTCTAACTTGATCCGTGGTGCGACGATACTCTTCGTCAGCGCCGCCAAATAGCTTGTCTAGAAATCCCATGGGGCGAGCCTAAGTTCAAAGTCTGACAAGTTGCCGGGACTCATCACGGCGCGGGCGGTTGTGACGGATCGGGCGTCTCTGTTGGGACGACGGTCGGTTCAGGTTGTGATTCCGGTTCTGGCGCGATCATGGACGGGCAGTTTTCGAACTCTGCTGGGATAGCCACTGTCTTGGTTTCGTCAAGACCGAATCCGAAAGCATGAATCGTCAGCACGTCGCCACCCGGCGCGCAGTATCCGTGCTCCGCGTCGAGCATGTCCCCCATGGCAAGGTTGCACGGCTGGCCGACCAAGGTATACACACACGGCACATTCGAGTTGCCCCACCACTGCCCGTTGAGGAACACCTCGATGCTCAGCGACCCGTCACCATCTTTGATTGCCTGGGCGATGAACGAAACGTGGCCGGGTGTCAAGGAAATCTGGAGACCGGTAAAGCCACTCGCTCGGACCAAGGCCCAGTCAATCCCGTCATATGTATCGAACCCGTCGGGCAGCTGGCCCCCGGACTTCACCCGAACGGGTGTCGACGTTTCATGGGGCGAAACCGAAGCCGAGGGTGCCGTTGGTGGCTCTGGAACCTGCGCCCCAATCCCGGGCAGAGTTCCCGTAGCCGCCATCGTCACGCCTACTCCGGATAAGAGCACAATTCCCGTGACGCCAACGACGGCAAACACGCCCCAGATTCCTCGTCGAGAAATCCAGGAACGAATTTTTGCGAAGAACGTGTCAACTGCGAAAGGCGTCATACCGCGAGACTACTGCGGTACACCGACACAACCCGTGTGGCTACTGATCGCGAGAGACCTGAGCGATAGAAGCCCAGTCGGCATCCTTGAATTCGGGGTTCGCCAACGTCTTGTCGAAGACCTCAATCAACGCAGGCACCGTCGGCAAGGACAATCCGTAGCCCTTCGCAGCGTCGGCTGCGAGTCCCAAATCTTTGCGGCCCAGTGCAACCGAGAAACCAGCAGGGAAATAGGTCTTGGTTGCAATCGCATTGCCATAGCCCGTGTACACGATTCCGCCAAAGAGCGTGTTCGTGAGCAACTCAACAAACGCCTCGGGGTCAACGCCGCCTCGTTCCATGAGCGCAATCGATTCCCCAAGAGCTTCAACGGCGTGAATGATGTTGAAGTTGACGCCAATCTTCACGAGGTTCGCGCGACTTGGACTGTCACCCATGTTCCACGTGCGCTTGCCCAAGATGTCAAGAACCGGCTGAACCTTTTCGACAAGCGCGGGGTCGCCGCCCGCCAGAATGTTGAGTTGTCCCGATCCAGCAGCGACCGGTCGCCCAAGTACAGGGCACGCGAGGTAACCGATACCGGCAGCAGCATGGCGGGCGGTCAGTTCGTCCGCCGCTTCTGGGCTTACGGACGAATGGTTGACGTGTATGGTTCCCGGTGCGGCACCAGAAAGGTTCTCCGACGAGAACTGTTCGAGCGCAGCTGCGTCATTCGAGAGCATCGAGAAGACGATGGGGTTTTGAAAAGCGTCGGCGATAGACCCGGCCACTGAAGCTCCGGCCGACACCAGAGGCTCTGTTGCAGCAGCTGACCGATTCCAGACTGACACTTCGTGCCCAGCCTCGATGAGACGGTTGGCCATTCCGGATCCCATGGATCCGAGTCCGATAAAGCTGAGTTTCATTGAGCTCTCCTTCGAGCCGAATTATCTGACATGCGCCCAGTCGGTCTCATGCGCACCTCTACTGTGGCGCATTTTGCGACAGGGCGCATAGTCGCGCCATCCGCTCAGTGAAACGAAGAACTCAAGGTGTTAATTGCAGGTGCATCGATCCAGAGACGCAACGCCGTCGAGGGCTTGCTCAATGTGCTGCCCACAACCGTCCCAAGTTGCCTTACCGCAATTTGCGCACGTGACCTTTTGGCACATGATTTCTCTCTTTTCTTCTCGTGATTTCGCCAGTGATATGTGGATGTTCTGTCACTCGATTGTCGTTACACGGCGATACCGAGCGCACGATGTCCCGCGCTCCAGGTCAGCCAACCGCCGTCCAGGTTGGCCACGTCAATGCCGTGTGCTCGCAGAATTTGTGTCGCCGTGTGGCCACGCTGACCGACTTGGCAGTGGACGATGACTCGCTTGCCGGTGAAATCGGAGGCGTGCTCGGCGAGGTGGTCGCGCAGGTTATCCACCGGAATGCATACGGATCCGGGAATCGCTCCGGCTTCGTTTTCGCGAACGGAACGTACGTCGATGAGCATCGCACCGTGGGCCAACTCGTGATCAAGCTCATGCCACTGCACCGTTTGCGTGTTGCCTGCGAGTATGTTGTCGCCGACGTAACCAACCTGATTGATGGCGTCTTTTGCCGAACCGAATTGAGGCGCATAGGCAAGTTCGAGATTCATCAGGTCGCGAACGGTAAGCCCGGCATAGATAGCCGTTGCAATGACATCAATACGCTTATCGGCACCATCACGGCCCACCGCTTGGCCGCCGAGCAAACGGCCGGTCTGCGGGTCGAACAGCACCTTGATGTCTATTCGCTCCGATCCCGGATAGTAGCCAGCATGCGACCCGGGATGCAGGTGCGCAATGGAATGCGCAATGCCATTCTGAACGGCCTGCTTTTCGGTGAGCCCCGTAAACGCTGCCACCATTCCGAAGGCGCCAATGATGCCGGTGCCAATGTTTGGCCGAGCCGTTGCTCCGTCACCAGCCACAACATCCGCGACAAGTCGACCGTGACGATTTGCCAGGTTCGCGAGCCAAATCGGCTGGCCATCTCCGGTGAGCATGTTCGTTTTCTGCGCCGCATCGCCCACAGCAAAAATGTGCGGGTCGCTCGTGCGCTGATTCTCATCCACCCAAATTGCGCCCGAGTCGGCCATTCGCAGCCCGGCGGAGACGGCGAGCGCGCTATCTGCCTGAACGCCGACGGACGAAACAACAATGTCGGCATCGATTTGTCGCCCATTTGACAGTGTGACTGATGTGGGGCCTATGTCCGTTGCAGTGGCGTTCAATTCAAGTTGGATGCCGTTACTCATCAACATCGATTGGAACGGCTCAATCATCTCGAGGTCAAAACCCGATAGGACTGTTGAACTGGACTGCACGATGGTGACTGCCAACCCACGAGCATGCAGGTTTTCAGCTACCTCGATGCCGATGAAACCGGCTCCGAGAATGACAACAGATTTCGCATCCAGCTTTTGAGCTGCGACTTTAATGGCCGTCGCGTCAGGAACGTCACGAAGGTGAAGTGCGCGTTCGATGCCCGGAATGTCCAAGATTGTCGGGCTGGCGCCAGGCGACAAGATGAGCGCGTCATACGAATCGACCCGCGTTTCTCCCGATGTCAGCTCGACAACGGTAACTGTCTTATTCGCCGGGTCAATGGCGACCACGCGTGTCTTCACCTGCACATTGATGCGGAAGCGACTCCACAACGATTCAGGTGTCTGCAAGAGGAGGGCATTCCGTTCGGCAATGACTCCACCCACAAAATATGGAAGGCCACAATTGGCGAATGAGACGTAGGGGCCCTGCTCGTACACGGTAATGTCGGCCTGCTCATCAAGCCGACGAGCGCGCGTTGCCGCCGACATTCCCCCGGCTACTCCGCCAACAATCACAATCTTCATTTCTCGCTACCTCACGCCAACGACATAAAGGCTTTTTCGAGCGCCGCGCGGTTGGCGCCATCACGTGGCTCGTCGGCGCAGTGCGCCATGCCAGTGGCAACAATCTCGAACCCCGCACGACTTAAGGCCGTGTTGGCAGCAGCTAGTTGCGTCAGCAATTCGGTGCAGTCACGACCGTCGTCAATCATTCGCACGATGCCGCCTATTTGGCCTTGCACGCGCACGAGACGATCCCGGGCTGCCTTGAGTTCGGTGGAATCAATGATCATGATTCCATCATACCCCTAGGGGTATCATTCGGTGGACTGGGCCTCGGCCATCTTGCGGCGAACATCATCCATGTCAAGATTCCTGATTTGGCTAATCAGATCTTCAAGTGCCGGCGGAGGCAGCACCCCCGGCTGAGAGAAGACAAGAATCTGTTCGCGGAAAGCCATCAGAGTCGGAATTGATTGAATGTTGGCCGCTCCGGCAAGCGTCTGCTCGGCATCCGTGTCGACCTTTGCGAAAACGATGTCTGGGTGCTTCTCTGACGACGCTTCAAAGGTCGGCGCAAAGTTGCGACAGGGCCCGCACCACGCGGCCCAAAAATCGACAAGCACGATGTCATTCCCCAAGACGGTCTCGTCGAAGTTAACTGCTCCAACGTCAATAGTTGCCATGAGATAAAGACTACGTATTCGAGCGGGTAATTACTCCTGTTGGAGTCTCCCCCTGGTCATAGACCGAATCCGGGCTTCCGATGATGAGCGGGTCCGGATTGCCCAATACTTCCGAGTTCTTTCCGGCGTAATCAAACTGCGATAAGACCCAACGCAAGACTTCAATGCGTGCGCGCTTCTTGTCGTTCGACTTGACGACAGTCCACGGCGCAATGAGTGTGTCGGTGAACTGGAACATCGCTTCTTTGGCCTGCGTGTACTCATTCCATTTGTCGAGGCTGGCAATATCAGTCGGCGAAAGTTTCCAGCGCTTAACCGGGTCGGTTCGCCGCTCAAGGAAGCGGCGGCGCTGCTCAGCCTCGCCCACAGAAAACCACAGCTTAATCAAGTGGATACCCGACTCAACAAGCATCTGTTCGAATTGGGGGCACGACCGCACGAATTCTCGATATTCCGCCGGCGTGCAATACCCCATTACGCGCTCAACACCAGCCCGGTTGTACCAAGATCGATCAAAGAACACGATCTCGCCAGCAGCTGGGAGATGTTGCACGTAGCGTTGAAAATACCATTGCGACTTCTCGCGCTCGGTGGGCTTTTCGAGTGCCACCGTGCGCGCACCGCGGGGATTGAGGTGCTCCATGAAGCGCTTAATTGTGCCGCCCTTGCCTGCGGCATCCCGCCCTTCAAAAACAAGAACGATTCGCTCCCCAGATTCTTTGACCCAGGCCTGAAGCTTGAGAAGCTCCAATTGCAAGCTCCGTTTGAGAAACTCATACTCTTTTCGAGTCATTTTCTCGTCATACGGATATCCCTGACGCCACGAGTCGTCCTCATCGAAAATCGACGGGGAGTCGTCATCCAATAGGTCCTCAAGGCTGATGTTGCCTTTGAGACGAGGCTCGGCGGGAGCATCCTTCGGAGGGCGGGTGTTCATCCCACCAGAATAGAACTATGCACTCATTCGCGCAGCGGCCTTCTCATATCATCCGACGGCGTTGGTTCAGCCTGGCGGCCATATCAGGTTCGGTGCTCATCGCATTAACCGCTTGTTCGGCCGGAGAATCGTCGGTCACCGCCCCCAACGCGAATGACGAGGTGATGACGACAGCGCAGCCATTCACCGAGTCTTGCTCTGGTGTCGAAGTCTTCGTGGATTTCGGGATTCTCAGCGACGAGGTGATTGATGTCTGCGTCGACGTGTCTGCGAAGACCCCCGCAGTATCGGTTCTCGATTCCGCAGGAATAAGTGTGGCAGGCACCGAAGAATACGGAAACGCAGTGTTGTGTCGAGTTAACGGCATGCCTGCCGCTGAAACTCCCATCGTGGTTAGTGGACATGACCCATACAACGAAACGTGCGTTTCCATGCCGCCCGAATTTGCATATTGGGATGTCTGGCTTAAACAAGGCGGCCGAGATTGGGAATACGCGATGGTCGGCAAGAGCGAAATCATGGTCTCCCCAGGTGACGCCATCGGGCTTGTTTTCAATACGGGCACCTCAACGCCGGCACCTCAATAGGAATCCGGCCCATGCGCATTCAAATCGTGAGACCACCGCGAATGTGGCGTCGTGCATCCGCGCCGCTCATCGTGGCTGTTGGTTTCGCGCTCGCGTTTGTGGCACTGCGGCTGATTTACCGTGTTGTTTTTGGCGGCTGGCCCGACTCGGCGGAAGCCTGGGGTGATGTTTCACTTGCAGTTCTGCGAAGGTCTCTCCCTTTCATGGCTGTCATCGTCGCCTTTGGCGCCGTCAACACCATCGTTGATGTGCGGTCGGCGCTCATCCGCTGGGGCGGTCGGGGGCCGCTGAGAAACACTCGCACCGCGGTCGTGATTGCCTTGTCGAGTTACCCGGCCCTACTCTCGTCGGTCGTGCGCGTCAGAGCAGCCCGGAGGATGCGCGGAGACCGCTCGCTCGGTTCGCTCGTCGTTCCGGTGCTTGAGCGCTCCCTCGAGCGGGGTGTTACTCTCGGCGCAGCCATGGAACAGCGTGGTTTTGGGGCGCCGACTCCGAGCTACGGCATGTGCGATGCACCCGTCATTGCTCGCAACCTCCGGTTGGGTTTCGCGGCCACAAACCGACCATCCTGGTCACTCGATGTTGGCAACCTAGTTGTTGCACACGGGTCGTGTGTTCTCCTGACGGGTTCGACGGGGTCCGGGAAAACAGCGCTGCTTCGGGCCCTCACCGGGCGCTTGCAGCACTCTGATGGAGGGTGGCAAGAAGGTGTGCTTGAGGTTGGGGGCTTCGATCGTCGAGGTGCGCTTCCTAATGAGACAGCAACTTTCGTGTCACTCGTTGAACAAAACACGCGTGACGGATTCGTCGCGTCGGCGGTTTTCGACGAGATCGCATTTGGTCTGCGCATGTACGGGCGATCTGAAACCGATATCGAAACTGCCGTCGGCGAGATTGCTCAGCGTCTCGGCATAACAGACTTGCTCTCGCGGCAAACAGAAGAGATATCGGCTGGTGAGGCCAGCCTTGTCGCGCTGGCCGCCGGTCTGATCTCTCAGCCGTCCTTACTGCTTCTCGACGAACCTATCGCAGACCTCGATGAGGAATCCGCGGCTCGAGTGACATCGATTCTGACGGAGCTTCATGCAACGACGGGCATCACGATGATTATTGCCGAGCATCGTTGGGCTGCATTGGCCGACCTTGCCGACGTGCGACTTGACCTGAACGTTGAAGGTTCCATTCGTCACTCCACCCCGGTATCTGTCGTGCCCTCGTCGGGCTCGCGCATCACCCCGCTTGTAGCTCCAAATGGAGCTGGAAAGACCACGTGGTTGACCGCCTTCGCCACAGCGCACCGGGCGAACGTGCGACTTGTTCCTGAAGACCCTGCGATGCTTTTTTCTCGAGAATCCGTTGCGGCGGAATGCGCACATAACGACCGACTCGTTCGTGTCTCACCCGGCACCACCCTCGAGCTCGTTCAGCGACTCGTTTACGACATGCCGACGGATGCGCATCCTCGTGATTTGTCGACCGGACAGCGTCTCGCCCTCGCGTGCGCGCTGCAGGTTGCGGTTCGGCCCGACCTGCTCTTGCTCGACGAACCCACCCGTGGACTCGACGTGCACGCACGCGCTCAACTCACCGAAATGTTGCAGGAAGTCGCGTCAACGGGCACCGCAGTGATTTTTGCCACGCACGACCGCGGATTTGCGGCGCAGTTCTCGCCAACGGTGGTGTCTGCACGATGAAATCTCTGAACGCCGTCGTTACGCGGGCGACACTTGTCGGTGTGAGCCTGGTTGCACTCGGTGCCTTCGCCTGGCCATTTGTTACGGAGGCTGTCTTCGCGTTTGCTGTGTTACCAGTGTTACTCGTCGTCGCGGCTCTCACTCTCGATCGGTCGCTTCAGACCGGAACAACTGTCGCGATGCTCGGAGTGCTGACAGCCGTGGCCACAACGTTGCGGGTGATGAGCACGGGCTTCGGAGGTTTCGAGCTGGTCTTCACTGTGATCATTCTGAGCGGTGCCGCATACGGTGCACGCTTTGGATTCCTGCTCGGAATGACAACGATTTTCGCCTCATCACTCTTATGGGGTGGCCTCGGTCCGTGGACGGCATTTCAAGCATTTGCCCTGGGGTGGGTCGGAGCAGGCGCCGGTCTCATTGCGCGAACCCGCCGAAATTGGTCAGCCAGCAACATGACCTTCCGCGTTACGCTACTCGCCGTGTATGGCGCGGTCGCTTCCGTTGGTTTTGGTGCGCTGATGAATCTGTGGTTCTGGCCACTTGCGGTCGGTCCAGAAACGGATATCTCGTTTATCGCAGGTGCGCCATTCCTCGAAAACGCGCAACGATTTGTCGGCTACACGCTGGTGACCTCGACACTGACGTGGGACACGGTTCGTGCTGTCACGACAGTTGTTGGAATCGCTGCCACCGGGCCTATCGTCTTGCGTGCACTTGGGCGTGCGCCAATTACGCGAAAGTCGGGTCGTACGCCGTCTAAACCGAAAAGTACTTCGCCTCAGGGTGATGGAATACAAATGCGTCGGTCGATTGTTCGGGATGCAACTGCAACTCTTCCGAAAGCTCGACGCCAATCCGCTCAGGTTTGAGCAACTCAACAACTTTTCGCCTATCCTCCATGTCGGGGCAGGCTGGGTAGCCGAGTGAGAAACGTGCGCCGCGGTAGTCGAGTTTGAACATCCCGGCGATATCGGCCGGATCTTCCGAAGCGAATCCGAGTTCGGCACGAATGCGCGAGTGCCAGTACTCGGCGAGCGCTTCGGTGAGCTGCATGGTCAGACCGTTGAGTTCCATGTAGTCGCGGTATTGGTTTTCGGCGAACATCCGCGCCGTCACTTCGTCCACCTTGGCGCC
>JBIISS010000029.1:0-8968 GCA_044340895.1 Microbacteriaceae bacterium | reverse complement strand
GGTTTCTACCTCGACGAGCTCATTGATTTGCATGTTCTTACCTCTGTGAGTATTCGAATATATCTTCGAATGTTCACAATAGGAACTGCCACCGACAGAGGTCTCAACCTTTGGTTGAGACTCGGTAACGCGAGGCGGCAAACGCCCTACAGCACCTTCTTGAGCTGCTTCATCAGCGTCGCACCCGAGTGCCCATAGACCCACGGCGCACCGGCCGGAGGAACATACTGCTCGGCGTGCTTCTTGCTCGTACCGGCGAACACAGCCTCGCTGGCGGACAGACGGCGGATGCACACGGCCAAGACATTCTTTGGGAACGCCTTCTGGAACTCCCCATAAATCTGCTGATCGTGCTGACCGTCGTCGCCGACCAAGATCCACTTCACGTGCGGGAACTCTTTCGCGAGTCGACGCAGGCTGGTCTCTTTGTGCGCACGACCAGAGCGGAACATGCGATCGTGCGTCGGGCCCCAGTCGGTGAGCAGCAGCGCACCTTCGGGATACATGTTGCGCGAGAGAAAGCGGGTGAGGGTCGGAGCAACGTTCCAGGCGCCGGTCGACAGGTAAATGACGGGCATGCGCTTATAGCGCTCGACCAGCTTGGTGAGAAAGACGGCCATGCCCGGCGTGGGTACGCGCGCGTGCTCATCGAGCACGAAGGAATTCCAGGCAGCCAAGAACGGGCGAGGCAACGCGGTGACCATAACGGTGTCATCCACGTCGCAAATCAAGCCGACGGTGGCGTTCTCGGGCGCAATCTGAATCTCGGCCTCAGATTCAACCGAACCCTCGCACGAGAAGTGCACGGTGTGCTTGCCAGGAGCGAGCTTCACCTTGAGTACCTCGTCGACCACGCCACCGCGGTCAGCCGTGACATCGAACGTTTGGTCACCCAGACGAATGCGCACCACCGCGCTATTCACCGGCACGGCAACAAACGAACGCCAGCCCCGGATGCTCTCGCGCCGCTTGATCGCATTGCGCTCGGCCCGCGACCCGATGCGGTAATTCGGCGAAAGCAGCACGCGACACATCACGCGCACCCATTTGCCGTCACCGTAACCGGGATATGCAACAACTGTGGGCGTGTGACCGCCCTTTCGCACGCGACGCTCGCGCCACGCGTGGTAGCGGTCCTCGAGGCGTGCCGCCCGGTGCATGACCTGCTTCTTCACCTCACGAGGGGTGACAGGTCGAGAACCTGAGGGGCGTGCGCTCATCACGCGTACAGTTTGGCAGACACGCGACTAACTATCGCTCGCGGATGGAGTGCCAGTCTTGGAGTCGTCATCGGCATGCATGAACTTCTCTTGCGAACGCTCCAGCCGTTTCTTGATCAGAGAGCTCACCACGATCAGCACAATCACAATGCCGATAAATGCCCAGGCTGCCCAGTCGAACCGCTCCGCTAGCGCCAAGTATTGCTCGGTCAGAAAATAGGCGATGCTCACGTAGATACTGGCCCAGATCACGCACGCGGCCGTCGTCCAGGTGATGAAGGTGCGATAACGCATTCCAGCCATGCCGGCTGTCAACGGAACGACAGAGTGAAAGAAGGGTAAGAACCGGCTGAAGAACACAGCCAATCCGCCACGTCGGTGCACGAAGTTGTTCGCCTCAATCCAGCGTTCTTCACCAATCCACTGACCGGCGCGACTGCGACGCAGGCGAGTGCCGAAGAACCGACCGAGATAGAACCCGATTGTCTCGCCGATGAGCGCACCCACAACGACGGCAATCAACATGAACACATACTGTTCGGTGTTCTGGATGCCCGTGCTGGCCACAAGTACAACCGTGTCACCGGGCATAATCAGCCCAACCAGAAACGACGTCTCGAGCATGATGGCAAGACCAGCCACCACAGTTCGGGTGACGGGGTCGACGCTGGCGACAAACGCGATGACCCAGTTGAGAATGTCGCTAATCATGAGCTGAAAGTACCTGCCGACGCTGTTCGTAGTCTGAACGCCATTCGGCCAGCAGATTCGCGTTCGGTGCGAGTGTTGGGCCGTCAATCCAGGCGACCACATCACGGATGCCGTGCAACGCGTTTATCGCCCACACCGTGAGCCCATCGAGGTCGGCGGGCGTTGCCCAATCGGTGACCGGTGCGTTGTCATTGACCGGGACACCCTTCTCGGCAGCCATCTGCGTCAACACCCGCGCGGTCACGCTGTCGACTCGAGTCGCGCTCGCCGGAGGGAAGGTGAGCACGCCGTCGCGCCACCAGGCGAGACACGTTGTCGCACCGTCGATGATGCGGCCGGGCGTCTCGTGGTCTGGGGGAGTCAGAATCACAGCGTCGTCGGCGCCCCGTTCGCGTGCGTGGTCGCGCAACGAGTTGAGAATCGAGAGGTCGGGTCCCTTGATTGCTGGCTCCGTGCGCGGGTCGTGATCGGCGGTGGCGAGGGTCACGGTGGTGGTCAGTGGGGGCGCGGGGCGCATCCAGCATTCAATTTCGCCTCGAACCGTGAAGTCGATGCGCGGAAACCACTCCCCTTCGCGCGGAATCAGAGCGATGAACGCCTCGATGTAGGCGGGAGAAGGAAAAACCATGCCCTGAGCCTCAGTTGCGCGATTGAACCGGGCAATGTGTTCGTCAAGGGCAACCACTCCGCCGTTGTGAACCAAAAATGAATCGGCGGCGAGCAGAGGCGTCGCGGGCAAGTGCGTGATGTCAGCAAACGCGGTTCCGTTCCAGCGGTAGCGCGTGATTTCGGACATGTGTCCATTCTGCCGGTCTGCTCGGCATCCCACTGTCGCGGTTGGGCGGTGATTAGGCTCAAGCTGTGTCCAGACCCGGCTTGTCGAGCAACGTGCGCCGCGTGGTCGTGCCCGGTTGGGCAGAGCCGGCAGATGTTCGCGAGCGGATGTTCGGCGATGCTGACTGGCAAGTCTGGCTGGATGCCGGCCCAAACGCATCGACGAATGTTCAGCCTGGTCTTTCATACCTCGGCGCGGGTCGCACGCGAGTCGTGACGGCATCGGTCGAACGAGGAACCGTGACTGAGCGCATCCTCTCAAATGGCCTCGAGCGCACAATCGAGACGACAATATTTGAGTTTGTGCGCGGTGACCTCGAATCCCATGTTGAGGCGTCGACTACGGACGAAGTGCCAAATTCGGAGGCACATTTTCGACTCGGCTGGGTCGGCTGGCTCGGTTACGAACTGGGCAGTCAGACAATCGGTGCGCCAACATCACATGCAGGCATCTCTGACGAAGGGACTTCTGACGAGCAGATTCCGGACGCGTGTCTGATCTTCTTGGACCGACTCATTGAATTTGATCACGCAACGCAGACAATCTATGCGTTGAGCTTTGAGAGCGATACGGGATGGTCCGAGGAGGTTGCTTCGGTGGTGCGCCAATCACAGCCGAAGCACAAAGAATCGTCGGTCACGCTCGACCCCATCTCGGTCACCACACGTCACAGCCGCACTGCTTATGAGCGACTGATCAACGGCTGTCTCGACGAAATCAGAGCAGGCAATGCATATCAGCTGTGTCTCACGAACCGTATCGACGTCACGTTCGCTGTAGCCCCTGACCCGGTTGCGCTTTATGGGCGACTCCGCGCGGCCAACCCAACGCACCACGGCGGACTCATCATGGCCGGGGGCGTCAGCTTGCTGAGCTCGTCGCCCGAGGTGTTCTTGAGAGCAACGCCAAACGGACACGTGACCACAAAGCCAATCAAGGGCACGCGTCCGCGCGGTGTCACCGAATCGGCAGATGCGCTTCTGGCCAACGAGCTTCGCTCGAACGACAAAGAGCGTGCCGAGAATCTGATGATTGTCGACCTCATGCGCAACGACCTCGGTCGAATCGCGCAGGTTGGCTCCGTCGCGGTCGAAAAGCTTCTCGACGTTGAGTCTTACGCCAATGTGCATCAACTCGTCAGCACCGTGGGCGCAGACCTTGCGTCTGGCTTGACCGCGGTGGATGCGATTGAGGCATGTTTCCCCGCCGGCTCAATGACCGGTGCACCCAAGTTGTCGGCCATGAGCATCCTGAACCGACTCGAAGCCGGCCCACGTGGCATCTACTCGGGCGCGTTCGGATACCTCTCGCTCGACGGTGCCTGCGACCTTGCGATGGTGATTCGCAGCATCGTGCTGCTGGGCGCTCACGCATCAATCGGCACCGGTGGCGGCATTACGTCGGGGTCGGTGCCGAGTGCGGAGTGGGAAGAGACGCTCGTGAAGGCGCATCCCCTGCTCGGAGTCGTGGGCGTCACGCACCTGCCGGCGTAAACCCACGAGACACGCGCCAAGTAAACTCGAACGCGATATGACTGAGCACGAAGAAGCGACGTTCGACTTCGCGAAAATCCAGGAAAAATGGCTGCCGATCTGGGACGAACTGGAGCCATTCCGCTCTGACGACCCGAACGACACTCGCGATCGCAAGTACGTGCTCGACATGTTCCCGTACCCTTCTGGTGACCTGCACATGGGTCACGCGGAGGCCTACGCGCTAGGCGATGTGATTGCTCGCTACTGGCGCCACCGCAACTTCAATGTGCTGCACCCAATCGGCTGGGACTCCTTCGGCCTGCCGGCTGAGAACGCGGCCATCAAGCGCGGGCTCAACCCCGTCACGTGGACCTACGACAACATCGAACAGCAAAAGAAGTCGATGAGACGCTATGCCGCGAGCTTCGACTGGACTCGCGTGCTTCACACGAGCGACCCCGAGTACTACAAGTGGAACCAGTGGTTGTTCCTCGAGATGTACAAGAAGGGCCTCGCCTACCGCAAAGACTCGTGGGTGAACTGGGACCCGGTAGATCAGACGGTGCTTGCCAACGAACAGGTTCTGCCCGATGGCACGTCGGAGCGCTCTGGTGCGATGGTCGTCAAGAAGAAGCTCACGCAGTGGTACTTCAAAATCACCGACTACGCCGACCGCTTGCTCGATGACCTCGACAAACTCGAGGGAAGTTGGCCAAGCAAGGTTCTTTCGATGCAGCGCAACTGGATCGGCCGCTCACAGGGTGCCGACGTGCAGTTCGCCATCGAAGGTCGGGACGAGCCCGTGACGGTGTTCACCACCCGACCGGACACTCTGTTTGGTGCCACCTTCATGGTGGTCGCTCCGGATGCCGACCTCGCGACCGAACTCGTCGCTGGCGCGGACTCAGCTACGCAGGCTGCCTTCGCCGAGTACCTCACCGAGGTGCAGAAATCGAACGAAATCGAACGCCAGGCAACCGACCGACCCAAGACCGGTGTGTTCCTCGGTCGCTTCGGCATCAACCCGCTCAACGGCGAAAAACTGCCGATTTGGGCTGCCGACTACGTGCTCGCAGATTACGGTCACGGCGCCATCATGGCTGTGCCCGCGCACGATCAGCGCGACCTCGACTTTGCTCTCAAGTTTGACCTGGCCGTCAAGATCGTCGTCGATGTGCCATCGGCCGACGGCGAAGACAACGACCCGCGCACGACCGGCATAGCGACTGGTGGTGACGGCGTCATGGTCAACTCGGGCGATCTCGACGGCCTGACGAAGAAGGATGCGGTTGCCAAAGCCATCGACATTCTTGAGAAGCGCGGCACGGGTGCGAAGGCAACCAACTTCCGCCTGCGTGACTGGTTGATTTCTCGTCAGCGCTACTGGGGCACGCCCATCCCGATCATTCACGGCGCTGACGGTGTCGAATTACCTGTGGAGTACGACCAGCTTCCGGTCGAATTGCCACCGACTGAGGGCCTCAACTTGCAGCCGAAAGGGCAGTCGCCACTCGGCGCGGCCGAAGACTGGGTGAACGTGCCCGACCCGCGTGACGGATCACCGGCACGACGCGACCCCGACACGATGGACACGTTCGTCGACTCGTCGTGGTACTTCTTGCGCTTCCTCTCGCCACACGATTCGACGCAAGCTTTCGATCCGGCAGAAGCCAAGAAGTGGGCGCCAGTTGACCAGTACGTCGGTGGCGTTACGCACGCGATTCTTCATCTTCTCTATGCACGCTTCATCACCAAGGTGCTGTTCGACCTCGGTCACATCGATTTCGAAGAGCCGTTCACTGCTCTGCTGAACCAGGGCATGGTGCTCATGGATGGCTCGGCGATGAGCAAGTCGAAGGGCAACCTCGTTCGCCTCAGTGATCAGCTCGAAGAGCACGGCGTCGATGCGGTTCGTCTCACCATGGCCTTCGCGGGTCCGCCTGAGGACGACATCGACTGGGCTGACGTTTCACCGTCAGCTTCGAACAAGTTCTTGGCACGCGCCTGGCGCATGGCGCAAGACGTGACGAGTGTGGCTGGGGTCGACCCGGCAACGGGCGATCAGGGCCTTCGTCGTGTCACTCATGGCGTTCTTGCCGATGCTCCCGCGCTCATCGAAGGCTTCAAATTCAACGTCGTCGTTGCTCGCCTGATGGAACTGGTGAACGCGACCCGTAAGGTCATCGACACGGGTGCCGGTGCGGGCGACCCCGCTGTTCGCGAAGCTGCTGAAACCGTCGCAATGATTCTCGACGTCTACGCGCCGTACACGGCCGAAGACATGTGGGAAATGCTCGGTCACGCGCCGAGCGTGTCCCGCGTGGTCTGGCCTGCCGCCGACCCGGCGCTGCTCGTGCAAGACAGCGTGACGTGTGTCGTTCAGGTCGACGGCAAGGTACGTGACAAGTTCGACGTTGCACCGACCGCGAGCGAGGCCGAACTCGAGGCAATTGCCATGCAGACCGCGGGCGTGATTCGCACTCTGGCCGGTCGCGAGGTCGTCAACGTCATCGTGCGTGCGCCCAAGATCGTGAGCATTACGACCAAGCCGGTCGAATAACGGCTTCGGTCTAGTTCTTCGCAAGCGCCGCTGTACTGGTTGCGCACACTGCGAGATTAGTCGGTGCCGGCGCGTGATTCCAGCGGTCTAGTGTCGGCGGATGCGCACACCGCGAACCGGCTCTCTCATCGTTCTCGGACTCGCCATCGTCGCGGTCTCAGTCATCGTCTCGATGATTGGTCCGTGGGGCCAGTCGAGCACGGTTGCGCCGGGCCCTGGCTCTGGGTCTGGGTCTGGGCCTGGCTCTGGGGCTGGGCCCACGCCTGGGCCGGGGCTGGAGTCGGTTGGGTCTTCGGCGTCGGAATCACTCGACGGTTTCGGCGATGACGGTACCTGGGTGCACGTCGTCGGTTCCGTGACCGAGCCGGGCCTCTACCTTGTGCCCGTCGGGTCACGCGTCATCGATGCCATCATGTCCGCCGGCGGGCTGCTCGAGACGGCGGATCAGTGCGGCATCAACCTCGCGCGACCGTTGAGCGACGGAGAGCAGCTCATCGTGCCGAGCAAACCCACGGGCGAGGCGACGAGCGGCTGTCAATCAGTGGTATCGGGAGGTTCGAGTGGGGGCGCATCCGGCCCCATCAGTTTGAGCCGTGCAGACCTCGCCACACTCGACTCGTTGCCCGGCATCGGCCCGACACTCGCGCAACGCATCATCGATTGGCGAACCGCGAACGGCGGATTCACCAGTGTCGACCAACTCGCTGACGTCAGCGGCATCGGCGACAAGCTGTTCTCGCAATTGCAATCGTTGGTGACTCCCTGAGCTCGCTGAGATTCGCCCTGCCGGTAGCCATCGGGTGGGCGCTAGTGGCTGCCGTGATTCCGCTCATGCGCGAAACGCACGAGTCGAGTCAGTTGCCCGTCGTCGTCGCGGGTCTTGTCGCCGGCGCAGTCGCTCTATTGACCGGATTCGCAATGAAGCGAGCATTGCGGGTTCGCGAAGTGGTCATCATCACGGGTTTCGTTGTGCTCGGGCTATTCATGCGGCTCTGGTCTGTTGCGCCGTTGGGCCGGCCGCGATTCGAATCGGCCCCGGTGTTCGATGTTCCGTGGGCGAGTGATCTGCGCGCTCGACTGGTCGAGGCGGCATCGTCGTTGCCCTCGATGGGCAACCAACTTGTGCCCGGCCTCGCTGTCGGCGACACGTCTCTCGTTTCACCAGACCTCGACGCCGACATGAAAGTGGTCTCGCTCACGCACCTCGTTGCCGTGTCTGGTGCGAATTGCGCCGTCATCACGGCAGGCGTGATTGCTGTCGTGGCGTTGTGTGGTGGCGGCCGGTGGATGCGCGCCCTCGCCGCCTCGACAGCCCTCGCCTTGTTCGTCATCGTCGTTGGCCCGCAACCGAGCGTGATTCGCGCGACGGTGATGGCCATCATCCTTCTCGTTGCGGTGAGCAGTGGGCATCCCTCACGTGGCGTTCCTGTGCTTGGAATCGCAGTGTTTGTATTGCTACTCGTCGACCCGACGTGGGCCCTCAACATCGGCTTTACGCTCTCCGTGTTCGCGACAGCGGCCCTGTTGTTGCTTGCCGTGCCTATTGCACAACGTCTCGAGCGCTGGATGCCGCGTTGGCTCGCAACGGTCATCGCCATTCCGTTGGCTGCCGAACTGGCGTGCCAGCCCGTGATTGCGCTACTCGCTCCCGGACTGCCCACCTACGGGATTGTCGCGAACGTATTGGCTGCCCCGGCCGCCCCGATTGCAACCGTAACCGGGCTTGTCGCGGCGCTCGTGTTGCCGATTTCGCAACCAGTCGGCATGTTTCTAGCTTGGTTGTGCTGGATTCCGGCCCAATGGATTGCGAACGTTGCGAGCATTTGTGCACATCTGCCCTTTGCCCGATTGATGTGGCCCGGCGGGCTATCCGGGGTGCTGATTTCGGTCGTTCTCTCTGGCGCGCTCGTTGTCTTGCTCATCTGGGCGCGCGGTCGTCGCATCGCGGCGGTCATCGTCGTGCTCACGCTCGGCGTTTCACTCACGACAACGGTTGTTTCGCAGTCGTGGCGCCGAATCGGCATGCCGCAAGACTGGCTTATCGCTGCCTGTGATGTCGCCCAAGGTGACGCGTTCATCGTTCGGTCATCGGCTGAGTCGCGCAGTGTGATGCTGATCGATACCGGCCGCGATGAAAATCTGCTTCGCCGTTGCCTGGACGATCTCG
>JBIISS010000232.1:0-2601 GCA_044340895.1 Microbacteriaceae bacterium | reverse complement strand
CAACCGCTCCGCGCTCGTGCGCGTTCCGGTGTACAAGCCAGGCAAGGGACAGTCCAGTCGCGTGGAATACCGCGCAATTGACTCGGCAGCTAATCCCTACCTCTCCTTCGCGCTCTTGCTTGCAGCTGGAATGCGCGGCATTGACGAAGAACTGGTTCTTCCGGCCGAAGCAGAAGACAACGTGTGGGATCTTTCTGACACCGAACGTCGCGCCTTGGGTTATCGGGCGTTGCCACAAAGCCTGGCCGAGGCGATTGGGTTGATGGAAAAGTCTGAACTCGTGGCGGAAACGCTCGGAGAAAAGGTCTTCGACTACTTCTTGCTCAACAAGCGCCAGGAATGGACCGCGTATCGTCAGCAAGTGACGCCCTTCGAGCTTCGACACAACCTGCTACAGCTTTAGCTGCTGTCGCTGATTCGCAATCGTGTCTGGGCTCTCGCTCACTGACCTCGCCAAGGCGGGTTTTGCCAATCTTTCCGACTCTCGAGCGAGGGTCGATGAACTAGAGCGAGTTCACGGCGTGTCGGGTCATCGGATCCTGGTTGCAGTGTCAACTGCAGCAGACCCGGATCGTGCTGTCGTTGAGCTCGAGCGAATGTGTCGCAATGGCACATCAAAAGAGTTGTCGTCGGTCGTCGCTGACGACGAGAGCTTCGCGCGTCTCTTGCGCATTTTGGGGGGTTCTTCGGGGCTCGCCGAATTCTTGCAGCGTCACACGGGCAGCCTCACGGTGCTGAAATCGGCGGGCGAACTGCGCGCTCGAGAGGCCGTCGTCGCATCCATGACGGGCGCTGTTTCGTCAACCAAGGGTCGGTCCGTGCTCTCGGGTGAACCGGCCCGTTCGGCACTTCGGATGCGCTACCGAGAAGAACTCCTGAACATCGCGAGTTTCGATCTCAGTGCTGAAAACCCCGCGGCGATTGTCGACGAGGTGGCGGCGTCTTTGGCTGACCTTGCTGACGCCACACTCGAAGCGGCACTGGCGGTCGCACGCGTTGACGTTCTTGACGCATCAACCACGACCGAGCAGGTGGCGAACGTGGTTTTCTCCATCATCGGCATGGGCAAGTGCGGTGCCCGAGAACTGAACTACATCAGCGATGTTGATGTCATTTTTGTCGCCGAATCACGTGATGTTGCGCAGCTGGATACGGAAAAGGCCCTCACGATTGCGACCAAGCTCGCACAGGCCGTGATGAGAATTGCCCACGAGCCTGGTGAGGAACCCGGTCTCTGGGAAGTTGACGCAAATTTGCGACCGGAAGGCAAGGCAGGTGCTCTGGTGCGCACCCTCGAGAGCCATCAGGCCTATTACGACCGCTGGGCAAAGAACTGGGAGTTCCAGGCACTCCTCAAAGCTCGTCCTGTGGCAGGAGATGCGGACCTCGGCCGTCGTTATGTTCAGACACTGGCGCCGTATGTGTGGCGAAGCGCGAGCCGACCAGAATTCGTAGAACAAGTTCAGGCCATGCGTGAACGCGTGACGTCACACATTCCAGCCGACGACGTCGATTTTCAGATCAAGCTAGGGCCAGGCGGTCTGCGTGACGTCGAGTTCACGGTGCAATTGCTCCAGCTCGTTCACGGGCAAACGGACGAGAGCGTGCGGAACCGAGGAACCATCGAATCGCTCGAGGCGCTAGCCGAGCGCGGCTACGTGGGACGACCCGAGGCGATCTCGTTTGCGCAAAACTACCGGCTGCTGCGCACGCTCGAGCACCGCATCCAATTGCGCGATTTGGCGCGAACGCACCTGATGCCGCGAGACGAAGAGTCGGTTCGGGCCGTCGCGCGTGGCTCGCGGCTGGCGTCAACGGCCGACGAACTTATCGAATCGTGGCAGCGAGTCAAGCACGAAGTACGCGAGCTCCACGAGCGCTTGTTCTACAGACCACTGCTGTCGGCCGTTGCCAAGCTTCCCGACGATGCCACGTCAATCACCAGCGCACAGGCTGAGTCGCGCTTGAATGCCATTGGCTTCCGCGACGCGAAGACAGCCCTGGGACACATCGCGGCGCTCACGACCGGCTTGCGTCGCCGGGCCGACATTCAGCGTGCCCTACTGCCTGTGTTGCTCAGATGGCTGGCGGAAGGTCCCAGTCCGGATTCCGGACTCCTCACTTTTCGTCGCCTGAGCGAGGCGCTAGGGGAGTCGCCCTGGTACTTGCGCATGCTGCGCGATTCTTCTGGAGCTGCTCAACAACTTATGCAGGTGCTGAGTGGTTCACGTTACATCGCTGACTTGATTGAGCGAATTCCCGAAGCCGCGGCGTGGCTCGATGATTCTGATGACCTCAGGCCACGTGATGCCGAACTTCTCGCAGCTGAGTTTTTCGCACTGATCGAGCGTCATGACGGTCACGATGTGGAGTGGGACAGTCGCAAGGCGGTTGCGGGGATTCGGCATCGAGAAATTTTGCGCCTCGCAATGGGATTCATTCTGGGTGTCAACGATGAGGTGACGACCAGCCGGGCTTTGAGCATCCTCATGGAACGCACGCTCGAAGCTGCACTAACTCTGGCTTTGCGCGATGAGCCGGAGAATCCGGAATTCATCGTGATTGCCATGGGGCGTTTTGGGGGACAAGAAACCGGCTTCG
>JBIISS010000231.1:0-2605 GCA_044340895.1 Microbacteriaceae bacterium | reverse complement strand
ACGCGCCGGGTTCGGGTGTGACGCCCCGAAAAGTGCAGTAGGCACTTAGTGCACCATGTTCTGGTCGCAGGCGGCCATCATCTGCTGTGAGTTTGCTGCCGAAGGAAACCTGACCGAGTTGGTTCGTAGATGTCGCAGTGCCAGATTCGAGCGCTTCGACAACGCGAACGACCTCGTGTGAACCGACACTGGCAAGGCGTGTGAGAGCTTCCCCGGCAGTTTCCGTTGCACCAAGCGCGACTGACATTGATTCAAAGACCGGCCCTGCATCGAGCTCGGGAACGAGTCTGAAAATCGAAAGCCCCAGTTCGGTTGCGCCCGACATAATCGTTCGTTGAAGCGGCGCAGCGCCACGCCATTGAGGCAGCTGCGAGAAGTGCAGGTTGATCCAGCCATGCGTGACCGACGCAAGGTCACTCTCGGGAATGAGCGCGCCATACGCTACGACAACCCCGAGCTCTGCCTCGGATTGGGAAATAAAATCGCTCGTTTCTGAAGTAAAGCGGGAAGTCTTGTGAATAGGCAGACCAAGTTGAGTGGCTCGCTGCGCGACGGAGGACGGCGTGAGGATACGCTTACGGCCCAGCGGAGCATCCGGGCGAGTGATGACCCCGACAACCTCGTGACGTGCGTTCAGTGCGTCGAGCGTGGGAATCGCGACCTCGGGCGTGCCGGCAAAGATGATCTTCATTAGGGAGAGTCTTCCAGTTCTGCGTCGTCGAGACGTGCGCGCAGTCGAACGACTCGTTCCTGCTGAGATGTCCCCGTTCGGCGCCGAGTACCTTTGGTTGCCGCCACGACGATGCTTGCACGAAGAGCGGAAGTGATTGTGTCTCCGTTGCGATAGTCGAAGAAGAGGATTGCTCGTGACTGCTCCCCCGTCGACGACGGACCCATCACCCTCGTCTGTCCGAGACTCGCAACGCGTTCAAGAGCCGCGACCACATCGGCGTGAAACCCGGTGAGCGTTGCGGTTCGTCGAGTTGGTGGTAGACCAAGTGCGCGTCGCTGCGCAAGTTGGGCTTGGGCGAACTCCCGAATGCGCCACGATGCGATGCTCGCACCCAGCTCGTGTCCTGCTCCTACGAGAAAACACGTGGCGTCTGCTCGAGCCAAAGCCAGAGCGCCAATCCACGACCGGACGGCGTGCTCATCCACGCGCAATCCCGCCCGTGAGCGATGAGATTCTCCGTCGAGAACCACAACGCTCCGGTAACCGTTCTCGGCGAGAGGTTCCGCTCCAGGAGTCGCGACCACAACGCAGGGAGTGTCCGTGACACGCGTCACGGTGTGCGCACCATCCGACAGGATGATTCGTGTGTTGGGAAAGGCTCGACCAAGCTCTTCTGCAGTTCGCTCTGATCCGGATGACGTCAGGCGGAGCTTCGTCCCATCGCACTCAGGGCACCGCCATTGTCCAGCAATCAGTCCGCACCATCGACATGACGGCGGCGAGGAGGAAGAACCAGTGGCGAGAGGACCAGAACACGCGGCACACACCGCTCTGGTGCGGCAACCGGCGCAACAGACGCTCGGGGCGTACCCTGCGCGTGCGACCTGAACAAGCACGGGACCAATCAGGGACTGCTCGCGAGCGTGGGCCCACGCAGCACTGGGAATGCGAGCTCGAGATTGCTCATTCGTGAGCGAATCCGTTGGCACAACCTTCGAGTATGCAGAACGCGGAGAAGTCCACGCTGATGCAAATTTGAGTTCAACGAGTCGTTGCACCTCAACCGAGACGGTGAATCCTGCAAAGACAAGGCGAGCTCCGCAATTCTTGGACTGCAACAAAGCGACGTCACGCGGGTGGGCGTACGGTGCCATAGGTTCCTGCAGCACGGGATCGCCGTCGTCCCAGAGCAGGAACAGGCCCGGCCGGTGCACGGGCGCGTACACCGCGGAGCGATTACCGACCACAATCACCGGGTGCTCTTCCAGAATCCGCAAGTAGCCGGCGTACCTCTCACCACCGGTTTGTCGCGAATCTAGTCGAACAACGACGTCACCAACCTCGAGTGCAGCCAGACCCAAGAGCACGTCGTCGATGTCCCGAAATGCAGGTACTACGCAGATGGTTGATTCGCCGCGTTGCAATGTGAGGGCGGCTTCGGCGGCGAACATAAGTGCCCACGTGGGAACATGCTTCTCGTCGACCTCGGTTGATCCCGGCGGAACAACGATGGAACGGCATGTCCCGTCGGGAAAACTTGCGAAAGGGGCACGCAGGTCATCGCGCTTTTCGGACACTCGGCTGAGGGTCTCGGCCACGGCTGTTGAACGAGCGGATTCAGCTCGATTTGAGAGTCGGCGCGCAACGGCCTCGTCAGAAAAAAAGGCCTTCTCTGCCCTAACGAATCTGGGCGGAATTGCGAGTCGCAATACATCGCTCGCGCTACCGGCTTGCCTGTCCGCAACCTGGCGTGCAAGTGAATAGAGTCCGTGAGGCAGAACGGCGACAGACGAGATAACGCTGTCGATTTCTTGAAGCGTGCCTCCAAAACTTGATTCGTCAACGATGTTCACGACAAAGGCATCAACTCGCCTGTTTCCCATCCGCAGAGGAACTCGAACGCGACAACCAATTACGACGCTCGTTGCCAGG
>JBIISS010000229.1:0-2612 GCA_044340895.1 Microbacteriaceae bacterium | reverse complement strand
GCGTCAAATGCCCCCCTCGCACTGTGTGCACGCGGATTCGCCCAGGCTTCGATGTCCAGCATGAGTTCTTGATAGACGAACGTCACAAGGTCGCGAAGGTCAAACGTAGAGTGACGACGAAGGCGCGCGATGAGCTCGCCCGCCTCGCGCAGTCGAGCGAGACCATCCGGGCTGATTGCCTGCAACACGGTGTAGTCGACAGATGTCGACGCGATGAAGTCGAGCGCGTCAATGAGGGACTCGGAGTCTTCTGAGGTAACTGATGCACGGAGTGCGTCACGCACCTCGACATCGAGAAGCTGACGCTTGTGATCGTGTTGCGAGAGCCAGCGCGCCACTTTGCGCAGCGCAACGAGATCTCGAGGAGCGATCATCCAGCGGGGGCCCGCCAGCAAGCGAACGAGTTCGGAATCTGCCGTTGCGTCGTGGATGACACGAAGCGCACATACGAGGTCAACGATGACGGGTTCGTCGAGCAACCCACCGATGCCGACAATGTGGCAGGGAACCCCGCGCTCTTCGAGCGCTTCTCGGAATTTCGCCATCGTTCGTGACGCGCGAAATAGCATTGCGGCCTTCTTGCCCCGGGGTCGTTGATCTTCGGGGAGGTCTACGCGGAGCTTCTGAGCGAACCATTCGGCGGCCGCTTCGGTTTCGAGATCGATGGTCTCGTGAAACGACACCTGAATCGGCTCGGCACCCGCGTTGGGATTGGGCTCGAGCCGTTCAACCCGAATCGGGCTGTTCTGCGTGAGCCGTTCTACATAGCGATTGGCTGCGGCGAGAACGGTCGTTGGATTTCGCCAACTCACACTCAACGGGAATGGCGCGCGGCCAGCAGGAATCCCGAAGTCCTTCGCGAACTCGTCCATGTTTGTCGCGCTCGCTCCGCGCCAGCCATAAATCGACTGATGCGGGTCGCCCACGGCCATGACCGGAGTTCCCGCAAATATCGTCTCGAGCAATCGAGTTTGAACAACCGCCGTGTCTTGATACTCGTCGAGCAACACGACCTTGAACTGCGAACGAAGATCGTCGATGACCGACGGTGTGCGCTCACAAATCTCGAGCGCAAAACGAACTTGGTCGCTGAACTCGATGAAGCCCCGGTTACGCTTGACCTCGTCATACTGCTGGGCCAGGCGCACCAACACTGGCAACGAGTTCGCATAGACGAGCGTTGATTCGAAGAATCGCTTGGCATCCGCTTTGCCCCCAGTGCCGGCAATCGATTCGAGCTTGTCTTGCATTTCGCGTCCAAAATCGATCACGCGCTGAGCGTCCGCGACGTTATCATTCAGCGCGCGGCTGATGTCGAG
Organism: Microbacteriaceae bacterium; assembly: GCA_044340895.1. Classification (GTDB taxonomy): domain Bacteria; phylum Actinomycetota; class Actinomycetes; order Actinomycetales; family Microbacteriaceae; genus RFQD01. Next base: position 1,293 of record JBIISS010000229.1, on the reverse strand, counting down.
CACGCCGCCCGTGATGTCGTTCAACCGCTTGTCGAGATCGGGCAGGTCTGGGTCACGAGATGACCGGGTTACGTCGCGGGCGAGTTGCCATGCCGTGGAGTCACCGATGACGGTCGCGTCGGGGTCGAGCCCGATGTGGATTGCGTACTGACCGTAGATGCGATTTGCGAAAGCGTTGTACGTGCTCACCGTGGCGACGTTAAGGTCATCGTCGGCGTCACCCGGCACGAGTTTCAGGTCGGCGAGCAGACCGATTCGATCGCGGATTCGCTTGGCCAGTTCGCTGGCTGCTTTGCGCGTGAAGGTTAGTCCGAGAATTTCGTGAGGCGACACATACCCATTGGCGATGAGCCAGACGACCCTGCTCGCCATCGTTTCTGTCTTGCCACTCCCCGCACCGGCAACGACAAGTGCCGGCTCGCGCGCCGACTCGATGACGGCAGCCTGCTCTGGCGTCGGCGGGTGAAGCCCAAGTTTTTGCGCAAGGTCGTGAGCCGAGTATTCGGGTTCGGCGGACATGTCTCGTCGTTGCCACATCATTCGGTTACCGCCTTGACCAAGTGGATGCGGTACTCATACCGGCTCGAAAACTCGCCCTGCTCCTCCGACTCGAAGACGCGGCCCGTGAACGACGAACCGGCCATGCCGCGCGCGGCTTTGCGCAGCCGCTCTATGGCGGCATCAAAGAATTCCTGGTTTCCCGCGGCCTGCCGGCGTTCGGTATAAGGCGTCTTGGCGTTCGGCGCGGCCGCGAAGATGAGCTTGGCGCCGCCAGATTGGGCATCCGGTGGCACGCCCTCGATGGCGTTGACGTTGACCGCCAGCTGGTAGCAGGTGAGCTGGCCGTTCTGCGGCAGTTCCTTGACCTTGAACGAGGCGGCGCTGCCGGTCTTGAGGTCGGCGATGACGACGGAGCCGTCCGCCTCCGCTTCGACGCGGTCAATCTTGCCGGAGACAGTCAACCGAATTGGGCCACGGGACGCATCGCGCGAATCTGCGTCGCGCTCGTCGTCGAAGTCGAGGACAAGGTGGAAGCCGCCTTCATTACTCAACAGCGTTGAACCTTCCGCATCGAAGTTGCTCAAGTACGCGGCGATGGCGGCGGAAAGCTTGGCAGCTCGCCGCTTTTCGGTCGTGGACTGCCACTCTGCTTCGAAAGCCGTCGAGAGTTCTGACCAGCGCTCGTCGACCACGCTCATCAGTTGGTCGCCCGTGACCGGGCCCGTTGGCACTCCGGCTGGCGCGACCGTCTCCATAGCCGAGTGCAGCAGAGTTCCGAGACCGGATGCCGGC
>JBIISS010000230.1:0-2612 GCA_044340895.1 Microbacteriaceae bacterium | reverse complement strand
CTCGGTGACGGCTACGTAGCGCATGTTGTCGCCGAAGCGAGCAAGCTTGAGGTTCTGCGCGGCATCCCAGCCGGCTGCGGCGCGCGCCCAGTTGGCGACTTGCGTGATCACTGCCGGGTTGGAGACGTGGCCGACGACGGTCTTGCGGGGCAGGTTCATTCGGCTGAGAATATAGCCGTGCTCGCGGTCGCCGTGCGCGGCCTGATTGAGGTTCATGAAGTCGAAGTCAATCTCGTCCCACGGCAGCGCAACGTTCGCTTGGGTGTGCAGGTGAAGCAGTGGCTTGGATAGCGCACCGAGCCCGTGAATCCACATCTTCGAGGGGCTGAAGGTGTGCATCCACGTAATCACGCCGATGACCGAGTCGTCGCTGTTGGCCTCGATCATGGCGCGACGAATCGCGTCGCTCGACTTCAGTACGGGCTTCCATTCGACGGTGACCGGGATGGTGTCGGCCGCTCCAAGTGAGGCGGCGACCTCCTGTGACTGCTCGGCGACCTGGCGCAACGTCTCCGCGCCGTAAAGGTCTTGGCTGCCGGTGAGAAACCACACGGTTTTGGTCTTGAGATTGGGGATGATGCTGCCGGTCATTGTCGGGTCCTTCTTTGCAGGGGTGGGTGTCAGATCAGCTCAGCCGCGGTGCGTTCGATCGCGAGCCCCGCGCGGTAGCGAATGAGGTATGTGGCGAATCCGTCGACATCGTCGGGGTGCGGTTCGACGTCCGTGAAGCTAGTGCCCATGAATACGTGCGAGTGCAAGTACTCGGCGAGCGACTCGGTGCCGCCATTTGCCGCGTAGGAGGCGAGTAAGGCTATTCCCCAAGCGCCACCCTCGGAGGCCGTTTCGGTGATGGAGACCGGTGCCCGGAGAGCAGCCGCGAGGAACCGTTGCGCCACGTGCGCGGTGCGAAAGATTCCACCGTGCGCGAACATCCGGTCGAGCTCGACGCCCTCGTCGTCGAGCACGCCCATGCCGAGACTGAGAGTCGCGAAGACCCCGTAGAGCTGGGCACGCATCAGATTTGCCAGGGTGAAGTTGCTGTCGTTCGTGCGCACGATGAGCGGGCGTCCATCGGCGAGTCCCGCGATCGGCTCGCCCGCGAGTTGGTTGTACGCGAGTAATCCGCCGCAATCTGGATCCCCGTCGAGGGCTTCGAGGAACAGCGCGGAGTAGGCGTTGTCTGGACTCACGGGTGTGCCGGTCGCCTCGGCGAATTGGCGGAAGATGCCCACCCACGCAGCGAGTTCGCTCGCACCGTTGTTGCAGTGCACCATCGCTACGAGGTCGCCCGCAGGAGTCGTCACGACATCGAGCTCTTCGTGCACTTTCGTTAGTGGTCGTTCGAGCACGACCATCGCAAAGATGCTCGTGCCAGCGCTCACGTTGCCCGCGCGCGGCGCGACCGAGTTCGTCGCGACCATGCCGGTGCCCGCGTCACCCTCAGGTGGGCACAACAGGATGCCCGGCCCTAGACCCCCCGTCGGGTCGAGCAGCAGGGCTCCCTCTGGGGTGAGCTCGCCTGCGGGCTGACCAGCCACAAGCACCCTCGGGAGCAGGTCGCCGATGTGAAGCGACGGTGCGCGCGATGCGACGAGGCCGTCGAAGTGCTCGATAAGTCGCGCGTCGTAATCTCGGGTCGCAGGGTCGATCGGGAACATACCCGACGCGTCTCCGACCCCGAGCACGCGCTGGCCGGTGAGCTTCCAGTGCACGTATCCCGCGAGGGTCGTGATGAATCGGATTTCGGCGACGTGGGGTTCGCGGTCGAGCACGGCTTGGTGAAGGTGCGCGATGCTCCACCGCAGAGGGATGTTGAACGAGAACGCGCTCGTGAGCTCGGCCGCTGCGGGGCCGGTGTTGGTGTTTCGCCAGGTGCGAAACGGCACAAGAAGCTCATCCGCATCGTCAAACGCGAGGTAACCATGCATCATCGCCGAGACCCCGATGGCGCCGAACGTTGTCGGGCGCACGCCGTGACGTCGCTCGGCGTCGGCGAGGAGCCCCGCGAAGGCGGCTTGCACACCAGACCATACGTCCATGAGGGAATAGCTCCACAACCCGTCGACGAGTTGGTTCTCCCAGTTGTGTTCACCTACTGCGAGTACGACCGAAGGGTCGGGGCCAATCAGGCAGGCCTTGATGCGGGTTGAGCCGAGTTCGATCCCGAGCGAGGTGCGCCCGTCTCGGATTGAGTCACCCATCTCGGTCACGGGTTCTTCACCTGCCCGTATTCGTTCTGGTATCGCTCGAAGAGCTGGTCTATCAACTCCTGCGGAATCGGGATGAGCGGGCCGGCTTCGCGAGCGATGTGTGTGGTGCGAGCGACATCCTCGAGCATGACCGCGGCCTTGACCGCATTTCGGGCAGATGAGCCGATTGTGAACGGACCGTGGTTCTGCATGAGCACCGCACGCGAGCGATGCCCGGCGAGCGTTTCCACGATGCCTCGACCAATTGAGTCATCACCAATGATCGCGAAGGGGCCCACTGGAATCGGACCTCCGAACTCGTCGGCCATCGCGGTGAGCACGCAGGGAATCTCCTCCCCGCGCGCGGCCCATGCCGTGGCGTAGGTCGAGTGGGAGTGAACCACGCCGCCAACCTCTGGCATG
>JBIISS010000228.1:0-2614 GCA_044340895.1 Microbacteriaceae bacterium | reverse complement strand
GGAACAGAATTCGAAGCAACAAAAGAGCGGAACAAGTCATGGCCCAGACGACAGAACCAACGTCTCCCGCCGAACGAATTGACGATATTGACGTTGCCGCCGAGATGCAGCAGTCGTTCTTGGAATACGCCTATTCGGTAATCTACGCACGAGCCCTTCCTGATGCCAGAGACGGACTCAAGCCAGTGCAGCGCCGAATTCTCTTCCAAATGAGCGAGATGGGTTTGCGCCCGGATCGCGGTCACGTGAAGTCTGCGCGAGTAGTTGGCGAAGTAATGGGCAAGCTTCACCCCCATGGCGATGCCTCAATTTACGACGCACTCGTTCGTCTGGCACAAGACTTCAACCTGCGACTGACACTTGTCGACGGTCACGGAAACTTTGGTTCACTGGACGACGGTCCTGCTGCGTCGCGTTACACGGAGGCACGCCTTACCCCGGCTGCGCTGAGCATGACGGCAGATCTTGATGAAGACGTTGTCGATTTCGTGCCGAACTACGACAACCAAATCATGCAACCCGAGGTGCTTCCGAGCGCGTATCCGAACCTGCTGGTTAATGGCACCACGGGAATTGCCGTCGGCATGGCGACAAATATGGCTCCCCACAATCTCATTGAAGTTGTCAGTGCCGCTCGGCACTTGCTGGAGAACCCCGAGGCGTCACTGGACGATCTCATGGCGTTCGTGCCCGGGCCAGATCTCCCTTCCGGCGGAATCATCATGGGACTCGACGGCATCAAGGATGCCTATGCGACGGGTCGCGGGAGCTTTCGAATGCGCGCCACGACCCGGATCGAGAACGTTTCCGCTCGTAAGGTCGGCATCGTTGTCACGGAGCTTCCCTACATGGTTGGCCCCGAAAAAGTCATTGACAAGATCAAGGACGGAGTCAACGCAAAGAAGATCACGGGAATCTCCAACGTCGTCGACCTCACTGATCGACACCACGGACTCAAGCTCGTCATAGAGATCAAGAATGGCTTCGACCCCCAAGCCGTCTTGGAGACGCTGTATCGCCTCACCCCGCTCGAAGACACGTTCAGCATCAACAATGTTGCGCTCGTAAACGGAGGCCCGGAAACCCTCGGTCTTCGAGAGATGCTTCATGTTTACGTCGACCATCGCAAAGAGGTTGTTTTCCGGCGCTCCACGTATCGGGTGACGAAACGAAAAGAGCGCTTGCACCTCGTTGAGGGACTTCTGATTGCCATCGTTGACATTGACAAGGTCATTCAACTCATTCGTAGTAGCGATGACGTCGACGCCGCTCGAACCGGCCTGAAAACTGCTTTCGCGCTATCGGAGGCGCAGGCCGAATACATTCTCGAACTGCGGCTGCGCCGCCTCACCAAGTTCAGCCGCATCGAACTTGAGAAAGAAGCTGACTCACTGAAGTCGGAGATTCGGGAACTCGAAGAAATTCTGGCGAATCCAGCTCGGCTCGTCGGGGTTGTGTCCAACGAGCTCGAGGCGACGTCTCAACTGCTTGGAACACCACGCAAGACGGTATTGAGCACATCGACCGTTGACGTGGCTGCGCGAGTTGCGGCAAAGACTGCTTCGGAGTCGCCGTCGTCGATGCAGATGGCTGACACTCCGTCCCTCGTTGCAATGAGCGCAACGCAGCGACTCGTTCGCGTCGACCTTGCGGCTCAAGATGATGCCGTGACCGTCAGCCCGCACCGTTCGGCACACGATGCCATTGCAAGTTCTGTTGCCGGATCCCGTCGACAGCCAGTGGGCGCAGTAACGAGCCACGGGCGCATCATCCACATCTCTCCGGAGGCCCTTCCGGGCGTCCCATCGGGCGCTGTGACCCTGAATGCCGGAGTCAATGCGAAGGACTACGTTGACCTCGAACCCGGCGAGCACCTGTGTTTCCTGACACCGCTGACCGGCGAGAGTGCAATTGCCCTGGGAACCCGCGAGGGCATCGTCAAGCGAATTGCGCTCGACGCACTTCCCGCTAAGTCAGGCTCAAGCATTATCGCCCTGAAAGACGGAGACAACGTTATTGGTGGTGGCATTGCACCAGACGACGGCGATCTTGTTTTCGTGACCTCCGACGCGCAGTTACTTCGTTTCGCGGCGGGTTCAGTGCGCCCACAGGGAGCAACCGCCGGTGGCATGACCGGCGTCAATCTCTCCGATGACTCGCTCGTCGTCTTCTTTGGCCCGTCAGGCGCCGACGACAACGTGGTTACCGTGAGCGCAAGCCTCTCCACCCTCGTGGGAACTGATGCCGGTCGAGTCAAGGTTTCTCCCCTGTCTTCATTCCCTTCTAAAGGACGAGCGACGGGTGGCGTTCGCGCGCAAACTTTGCTCAAGGGTGAAGATGCAGTTGCACTTGCCTGGGTCGGAAATGGATCACCCCGTGCAAACGGACTGGATGGCTCACCGCGCGAACTGCCGGAGATCAACTCAAAACGCGACGCCTCTGGTGAAAAGGTTACGGGTGAGCTGTCGTACCTCGGTAACGACCAGCTCGGCTAGACGTCGATGCGTTCGCGGCTCAATTGCGATGAGCCCGCGATGATGAAGTCGCGACGTGGGCCGACTTCATTGCCCATCAGGAGCTCGAACACCTTCGACGCCGCCTCCGCATCTTCTAC
>JBIISS010000227.1:0-2622 GCA_044340895.1 Microbacteriaceae bacterium | reverse complement strand
CTAGACCCAGAAGCAATGAGAGCCTCGATCGCGAGTGTCGATTCCGGAGGTCGCGGCGCGGGCGGTCTCATTTTGATGGGCAACAACGTGCCGGGGTCAGCCGAGGAGTTGGCTGCCTTGACTGCCGCCGCTACGGTCGACCCCGAATTGCCGCCGATTGTTTCTATCGACGAGGAAGGCGGTGACGTTGTTCGCCTGCCTTACGACACCTTTGCCGGGGCGGATGTTCTGCGATCGGCACCTCCGAGTGATACCGCCGATGCGTTCGCGGGCAGGGCGCAACTTCTCGCGTCGGTCGGCGTCAACTTGAACTTCGGCATCGTTGCCGATGTCACGGCTGACTCGGGGTCATTCATCTATTGGCGCACGCTCGGCGATGACCCCGTTACCGCGAGCGAGCGGGTGGCAGCTGGAGTTGCAGCCGAGAGCGTGGTCGTGGGCAGCACTGTGAAGCATTTTCCGGGTCACGGCAGGTCGAACGATGACTCGCACGTGGGCATCCCGACCAGCGACGTCGGTCTCGACGAGTGGCACGCCACCGACGCCCTACCGTTCAAGGCGGGCATCGATGCGGGCGCGCAAGCCGTGATGTTCGGCCATCTCGCCTTCTCGTCGATAGACCCTGTGCCCGCCACGCTGTCGGCCGCATGGCACGACATCTTGCGCGACGAATTGGGTTTCGACGGAATCGCCGTTACCGACGACATGCTCATGTTGCAAGCATCTGGTGTAGCCGATTTTGCTGACCCGTATGTCAACGCGGTCGCCGCGGTCGCCGCGGGCAATGACGCCTTGCTTTATGTGATGCCAACCGATCCAGCCACCGTCGGCATTGACGTCTCGGTCCTGGCGTCGACCATCGGCGCTCAGGTCGAGCAATCGCGCATTGACGAGGCCGCGTTGCGCATGTTGATTTTCCGTCGATCTTTTGCCCCCGACGCCATGAACTGGCGGCCCCCCTGCGATGTGCAATGCCTTGCGGGTGCGGTTGGCTCGGGAATCTCCGGCATGCCGTCGGATGCACTCAACCCGCAATAGCGAGGTAAGCACGAACTCTGTGTGGCTTAGTCTTCTGGCTCGCCCATGATTTCGAGGCGAATGCGCCGCAGGCTCTCGAGCAAGAATCCAACCAGAATCCAGTTCGACGCGGCTGGAGCGCGCATCACAATTGGCGCGGTGAGCGCGGGCATGTCGTGCGTCGGCGGGTGAGGAGTGTCCATGGCGGGCAATCCTGCGTCGCGCACGAGCAGGCGCAAATCATGCGACGCCCGCGTGAGTTCTTCGGCGATCTGACGAATCGCGGGTTCCTTAGGCAGGCTCGGGTCGTAGTTGTCGCGCACGGAGCGAGCCATGCTTGCGGTGCGCGTCACGAGCACGCCGAGGCGGTCGAGCAACGCCTCCTGATCATCCACCGTCTGTCGCTTCTTGCCTCGCCACATGTTGAACAGCATCGTCTCGCGGACCTTGTTTACCGTGCCGCGCGCTTTGTTCAACTCACTGCGCAAACTCAATGCGCGCTGGAAGATGCTCTCGAGCACTTCGTGCGAGGTGTTGCGCGTGAGCACGGCACCGATGTCGTCGAGAATCGAGGCAACGTTGGATCCGAGTTGGGCCACGGCCTGCGTCGATGGTCCGAGCGCCACGGTTGGCACGATGACGGCGGTGACGACGAAGCCAATCACTGCTCCGATGAACGTTTCGAAGATGCGCTCGGCTGAGTACGCCGGTGTGGCCGCACCGATTGCAATGACGAGCATCGCGCTAATGGCAATCTGGTTGCTGGTGCCGGGTGTGAACTTGAACACCCAGCCGAGAATGATGGCGACGATGATGGCCACGAGCACGAGCCAGGTGTTGTCGCCGAGCAACAGGCTCGCGCCGAGAGCAATGGCCACGCCAACCACCGTGCCCGTCGAACGTTCGAGCGCCTTGCCAATCGACTGGTTCACGCTCGGTTGCACGACGATGATGGCGGCGATTACGGCGAAGATGGGGGCACGGTCGGGGTAGAAGGTGCCGGCAGCAAACCACGACAGCACGGCCGCCAGAATCGACTTGGCAACTTGCAACACCGGGATGCGCTTTTTGTCCTGAACTTGGCTGACGAGGCTCACACCTCAACGGTACTCGCGCCGGCGGTTGATTCGGCGCGCGCCGGCGTTTCGCCACCGGCAGCTTTCTGCTTCGTTTTCCATTCCCGCCACAGCGCGCGCAGGTCCCACGCCTGTTCGGCTTCGATCGAGATGCCCTTCTCGCCCGTGCGCCGCGTTCGCCCCTTGATGAGCAGCATTTTCGTGCCAAACAACAGCGAGCCGGTGCGCTCCTGAGCCTCTTCGAAGAAGGTTGCGTCGGCGCATCCGGTGCCATCATCAAGGCTGATGAACACGACTCGTTTGCCCGTGCGCATCGGTGGGGTTTGTGTGGCGATGCGGATGCCCGCCACCAGCACCTCGCTCCGGTTCCACAAATCGCGCAGGTTGCTCGCCGGAGTTATGCCGTACTCGTCGAGCATTGGCCGGTACGCCTCAATCAGGTGCTGAGTTGCATCCATGTCGAGCACGCGCAGCTCGACGTTGGCACGTTGCGCTGGAGTGAGGTCGGCATTGCCGCGGGGCACGAGGT
>JBIISS010000226.1:0-2626 GCA_044340895.1 Microbacteriaceae bacterium | reverse complement strand
TTTCTCGACGCGCCAATGGTGCTGAATGCTCCGGGCGGATCGCGCAGTGAACCCGTCGCAACGGCCGGAATCGATCTTTATGCGTGGCCACACAACGAAACCTCGACAGGCGTCATGGCCCCGGTGACCCGGCTGACGGGTGACGCGGGCGCACTCACGGTTGTCGATGCGACGAGCGCCGCCGGTGGCATTGATTTCGATGTGACCGAAACAGACGTTTACTACTTTGCTCCGCAGAAGAACTTTGCGGCAGATGGCGGACTCTGGTTCGCGCTGTTCTCCCCCGCCGCAATCGAACGCGTTGAGCACATTGCGGCCAGCGGGCGCTGGATTCCAGAGTTCTTGAGTTTGAAAAACGCCGTCGACAACAGCCGACTCGAGCAAACACTGAATACACCCGCAATCGGCACTCTGCTTCTGATGGAAAATCAGGTGAAGTGGATGAACGAGCGCGGCGGCCTCGCTTGGGCAGACGCGCGCACGCGGGAGTCATCGGGGGTTCTCTACGACTGGGCGGCATCTCGCGATTTCGCAACGCCATTCGTGACGAACCCCGACCACCGCTCGCAGGTCGTCGTGACGATTGACTTCGACGATTCGATCGACGCCGCCACCGTCTCGAAGGTACTGCGCGCCAACGGCGTGGTTGACACTGACCCGTACCGAAAGCTCGGACGCAATCAGCTTCGCGTCGCGACGTTTACGGCAATAGATCCGGATGACGTGCGTGCGCTGACTGCGTGCATCGACTTTGTGGTCGAGAGCCTCTAGCGCTCATCCTCGTCGTCGGAATCTTCTTCCGAGTCTTCTTCGTCATCTGACTCGTCGTCGTCGTCCGAGTCGAATTCTTCGTCATCGTCATCCGACTCGTCGTCATCATCGAGGCCCACAAGGCCGAGGTCACCGTCAAAATCCTCCGAGTCGGGAACGATGACCGGCTCGTCTTCTTCGGTGATCTCTCCGGCTTCGCGGGCGAGGCGCTGAGCCTCTTTGTACTCCGCAAGCCGTTGTGACCACGGCACCCAGTCGGGAGCAATCAACGAACCGTCGTGAGGCAAGAGTTCGAGTTCAAGCACAGTCGGGGCATCCCCCTCGACTTCGGCAAGTGCGACGTGCCACAACCATCCGGGATAACCCGCCATGGTGCTGTGAAAGGTGAGCGTGACCGTTCCATCGTCTGATGCAACGCGGTCACGAAAGGCGCCGACCGTGTCGGGCTTCGTCACTTCGTGAAGCGCGCTCAACGCGAGCGCTTGTTCACCGGCAAGATCAAGAGACACAGGGTTCCTAGCTATCGAAGTCTTCGGCTACACGCCGAAGCAGGGCCGCAATCTTTGCACCCTGCGGGCCTTCGGGGTAGCGACCCTTGCGAAGTCCGTTCCCGATTCCGTCGAGAAGTTTCACGAGGTCTTCGATGATTACCGCCATGTCGTCAGCGCCTTTGCGATTCATCTTCGACAATGGGGTTGGCGTTTCGAGAACACGAACCGAGAGCGCTTGCGGGCCGCGCTTGCCATCGGCGATACCGAACTCGAGGCGACTCCCGGGCCGAACGCTAACGCCGTCGGGCAGTGCGCTCGCGTGGAGGAAAACTTCATCTCCGTCATCCGAAGAAATGAAGCCGAAGCCCTTCTCGTCGTCATAGAACTTGACTTTGCCGGTTGGCATGATTCTCCTCGGGTTAAACGATGTTGGGATGAGTCTACCGGCGTGGGAAGACGCGCTCTCCGGGGAGCGTATTCTGGAGGGATGGCTGAAGACACGTATGAACCATCCCGAGCCGAGCGAGCGCTCGTTGCAATCACCGCTGCATGCATCGGGCTCTCCGTGCTCTGCTTCATTGCCATTGTTGTTGTCACGGGAGTTCTTCGACTTCCCGGTTCGGGCGCCGTGTGGAACATCGTCGTCACCCTGCCCTTGATTGGCTTGCCACTGGGGTTTCTGATGTTTGTTGGCTTGCTCACCATCAATTTCGTTCGCCGTCGCCGCCAGTCCAGTGGCCGCGTCTAGGTCTCCCTTGTCATCTTCAGCCCTGCACCTTGCGCGCGACATAAAGTCCCGCAGCCGCCCCGAGCTCATCGCACTGCTCGGGTCACGAACATTCAGCGCACCAAACGTGCGTGACTTCTTCGACCTCGCCGATGCACTGCTCGCCGAGTCGAGCATCGCCAGTGCTCTTGCTTTTGTTCCTCGCACGGCGCTTGCTCGTCTCGCTCAAGCTGACGTTTGGCCGAACGACGAGCTCCTGCTTCGACTTGGACTCGTGACCGGGTCACCCGACACGGCGATTGTTGCCATGGACGAAGTGACGCAGGTCGCTCGCGCACTGTGTGCGCAACTGAACATGACCGCTGACGACGTTCCGCCCGCAGAGTCGGAATCTTTGGTTGCCGGCGCTGGAGACGAAAGTGCCAAACAGGAAACCGCCGGTATCGAGCGAGGGCTCGCGCTCACCACCGCCGTCGACGACCTTGTGCACGCAATTCTCGCTCGCCCTGCTCGTCGAATGTCGACTGGACTGCTCGCGGCCACAGACAACGCTCGGCTGAGCGGCACAGTGGAACACATCGGCATGCCGATTGCGCGTGCCATCGACTTGGCTGAGAACTCGGGCTTGATCAGCCTC
>JBIISS010000225.1:0-2646 GCA_044340895.1 Microbacteriaceae bacterium | reverse complement strand
TCGTCGGCGTGAACGGCAAGCAACGTGAACGCGCCTTCAAGTCGATTGACCGTCTCAGCAAAAGCCGTGCGCAGGTCACCCGTCGACTTGAACGTGTCAGAAAGCAGAACCGCTGCGACCTCGGTGTCGGTCTCACTGACGAACTCGTAGCCCTTGGCAATCAGCTCGTTCTTGATCCCAAAGAAGTTCTCGACAATGCCGTTGTGAATGAGCGCCAAGCGACCATTGTCAGCCAGATGTGGATGCGCATTCACATCGGTCGGTGCGCCGTGCGTCGCCCAGCGCGTGTGCCCAATGCCAGTGTGACCGGCGGCAAGAGGGTGAGATGTCAAGTTGTCGACCAGAGCCTGAAGCTTGCCGGCCTTCTTCGCCATCACCATCTCGCCCGTCTCGGTGAGCACAGCAACGCCGGCAGAGTCGTATCCGCGGTATTCCTGGCGCTTGAGTCCGCCCAGAAGCACGCTGAGCGTGTCTTGGCGACCCACATATCCGACGATTCCACACATGTTCTCAAGTTTACGCGTGCGGTGCCCGGCTGAGTGCCCGCGGGCAGTATCTGCGCGCCCGCGCACGATACATAAGCGAAATGCAGGGCAGAATAGAGCGGTGTTCGAAGACGCCCCCGCGGTTGACAGTATCCCCGACCCAACCGCACCGCTGAGTGTCATCGAGTCGACGCCGTTTGTGGAGATTCCGAGGGACGACTGGGCCGCTCTCGCGCCGAGGACGGCTCAACCCCTCTCCCCCGAAGACCTTGAAAGCGTGCGCGGACTCGGTGATCGATTGAACCTTGCCGAGGTGGACGCAATCTACCGACCCTTAAGCCGCCTGCTCTGGCTTTACGCGCATGGCGCGAGAGACCTTCACTCGGCAACAAACGGCTTTCTGCAGCGCCGGGCATCCACCACGCCCTTCGTCATCGGGGTCGCCGGTTCTGTCGCGGTCGGCAAGTCAACGGTTTCTCGCGTTCTGCAGTTCTTGCTCGCTCGATGGGAAGAGACGCCGAATGTGGCACTCGTGACGACCGACGGATTCTTGTACCCGAACACCGTGCTCGAAGCCCGCGGTTTGCTCGAACGTAAGGGATTCCCGGAGTCATACGACAGACGCGCACTGCTCAACTTTGTGAGCGAAATCAAGAGCGGTGCCGACGAAGCCAAGGCGCCGGTTTATTCCCACCTCGACTACGACATCGTGCCCGGCGAGTTCGTCACCGTGGCACGCCCCGACATTCTGATTGTCGAGGGCCTGAACGTTTTGCAGCCACCGGTTGGTGGGGGCATGGCCGTGAGTGACCTCTTCGACTTCACGGTGTATGTGGATGCGCGGTCCGCCGACATCGCTAGCTGGTACGAGGATCGCTTTCTCACGCTGCAGCGCGGGGCATTCGCAGACCCCAAGTCGTACTTCCATCGCTTCGCAGGTCTGTCAGAGTTAGAGGCGCTCGAACTCGCTCGGGATTACTGGCAGCGCATCAACATGCCGAACCTCGAGCAGAACATTCGTCCCACGCGTTCGCGAGCACGACTCGTGTTGCGCAAGGGCGCGGACCACTCGGTGACGAGCGTTCTGCTGCGCAAGATCTAGAGCGAGAGCTCGATTCGCACGACCTCGGCCAGTGCGTGCGCGTGCGCATCCGCAATCTCGTGGCTTTCGGCCTCGACCATCACGCGAACCATAGGTTCGGTGCCGGATGGGCGAAGCAGTACGCGGCCGCTGTCGCCGAGTTCGGATTCGACAATCGCAATCGCGGCAGCAACACCGTCGCTCTCATCCAGACCTCGGTGATTGACACCGCGCACATTGACCAGCACCTGCGGAAAAATCGTCATGGTCGCAGCGAGCTCCGCCATGGTCTTTCCCGTGCGTGCCATTTCAGCCGCGAGATGAAGACCCGTAAGGAGCCCATCGCCGGTGGTTGCAAACTTCGTCATGATCACGTGACCCGACTGCTCGCCACCGAGCGAGAAACCGCCCCGATCAAGTTCTTCGAGCACATACCGGTCACCGACCGCCGAGGTCACAACCGAGATGCCGTGTGATGCCATTGCGCGGTGCAGCCCGAGGTTGCTCATCACGGTGGTGACGAGCGTGTTGTCCTTGAGTTCGCCACGCTCCTTCATCGCAACGGCAAGAATCGCCATGATCTGGTCGCCGTCGACGATGTTGCCCTGGGCATCCACGGCGAGACAGCGATCGGCGTCACCGTCGTGCGCAATGCCGACGTCTGCGCCGGCGTCGACGACGGCGCGTGCAAGCACATCGAGGTGCGTCGAGCCGACGCCGTCGTTGATGTTGAGGCCGTCGGGGGCGTTGCCGATAACGGTGACCCGTGCGCCCGCGTTCGTGAATACTTCGGGGCTAATTGCACTCGCGGCGCCGTTCGCACAGTCGAGCACAATGTGAAGCCCATCGAGCCGGTTGGGCAAACTGCCAAGCAAATGCAAGACATATCGGTCTTCTGCGTCGGCAAGACGGTGGATGCGCCCCACATCTCCACCCGTTGGCAGGAGCTTGTGAATACCGAGGTGCTCCTCGATGCGGTCTTCGACCTCATCGGGCAGCTTTACGCCACCGACGGCAAAGAACTTGATTCCGTTGTCGGGAGCCGGATTGTGGGACGCCGAAATCATCACGCCGAAGTCG
>JBIISS010000028.1:0-9259 GCA_044340895.1 Microbacteriaceae bacterium | reverse complement strand
CGAGAAAGAAGCGCCATCCGCCGTTGGCGCGTTCACACTCGCTGTCGGGCAACGACCGGAATGGCCAACACATTGCGACGTAGGGCAGGCAGAAAAGGGCCGCGTACAGCAGTAGCCAGGATTCGCTTCCGGCAAACGCAGCAGCCAACGCCAGCAGGAGTCCCGCTGCCAGATACTCGGCAATAGCCAACCGGGTCGTCGCCCGCGCCCCGAGCGCGGTGGCGATGGATGCAAGTCCGCCTTCGCGATCCGCACGAATGTCTTGCACTGCACCGAAGGCGTGCGACGCCGTACCCCACAAGAAGAACGCGCCGAGAATAAGACACAGAGACGGGGTAAATGTCGCACCGGCGAGAACCAGACCGTAAATCGCGGGGCTCACAAAGTGCAGGCTCGATGTCACGGAATCGAGAAACGGCACTTCCTTGAATCGGAGTCCCTTGGCCGAATACGCGACAACGCTGAACAGGCTGACGGCCAACACGATCCACGACATGGGATTACCGACCATGACGAGATAAACGATGAACGGAATCGTGGTAATCGCGACTGCCCACAGAACAGGCACGTGCAGTTCCCGAGCAAGCACCGCTCCCTCCACACCCCCTTTGCGCGGGTTGCGCAAATCCGACTCGTAGTCAAAAACATCGTTGATGCCATACATCGCAAGGTTGAAGGGAATGAGAAAGAACACCGTGCCGACGACAAGCACGGCGTCCACCGTCTGAGTTGTCATGAAGTAGGCGACCGCAAAAGGAAACGCGGTATTCACCCACGAGAGCGGGCGAGATGACACAAATAGCGTGCGAAGCAGCGTCACTATTTTGAACGCCTCTCAGTGAGCATCCACACGCACGGAACAATCGCGGCGATTGCCAGCGTGTAGGCGAAGTCCTCAAGAGGGGCGATTCCAATGAAGAGACCCGACAACAGTGATTCGTCGTAGGCGACAAGGCCGACGCCAATCATCACGTTGTCGAAAATTGCTGTGAGCACGAGCACCACGCCGAGCGTGAGCAGGGAAGCTCGCCACGGGAATCGGCCCTTGACCACGAGAACCGTCGCGATGAGCAGCACCGCAACAATGGAGAGAAAAATGGCGTTCAGGGCGACGTAATTCATTGCGCTGCCTTTCGCCCGCGACGAATTGCCCCAAAGACGTTGAGCGTGAGATAGGTCAATAACATCAAAAAGAAAACTTCTTCAAGCGGGACTTCCGGCGCGACAAGCACTCCAGTCATCCACGGTGTTTCGCCTCTGAAAAAGATGCCGTTGGCAACGCCGGCGAGGTCCCAGAGGAAGAGGAACGCCACACCCGTGATGAGCACGATGGAGGAGCGACGCGCATCCGCCCAGAAACTCAATCGGTGACGCCGATCGAGCAACACCATGCCGGCGAGTGAAATGCCGAGCGCAATCAGGTAACCAAAGCTCATCGGTCGACCGTGGGGAACAGCGGCTCGGGTAGCGGCTCGGTGGACGTGTCGCCGCGCAGCCGCTTGACGAGTACTTCTGCACTGATGAGGCACATGGGAAGGCCGATGCCGGGAATCGTGGATCCGCCAACGTAGTAGAGCCCCGCGACCTTCTTGCTGATGTTTCCCGCGCGAAAGAAGGCGCTCTGCGAGAGCACGTGGCTCGGCCCGAGGGCCGTTCCCCGCCACGCATTCAAGTCCGAGGCGAAATCGGAGGGGCCCACCGTGCGTCGCACGATGATTCGCTTCGCCAGGTCGGGGATACCGGCCCATTCAGCAATCTGCGCGATAACCAGGTCGGCAACTTGTTCAACGCGCTTATCGCCCTTGCCGTTGATGCCGCCGCGGCCGATGGTTGGGTCGGCGGGCACGGGAACGAGAATGAAGATGTTCTCGTCGCCCTCGGGTGCAACCTGTGAATCAGTTTCACTCGGCTTGCAGACGTAGATGGATGCCGGATCCGGAATCGACGTGGGCTCGTTGAAGATGCGGCCGAAGTTGTCGTTCCAGTCGCTCGTAAACAAGAGGTTGTGGTGGATAAGCTCGGGCAGCTTGCCCTTTACTCCGAGATAGACGAGAACGGCACTCGGTCCCGGAACACGCTTGTCCCACCACTTCTGGTTGTACGTCTGCAGGTTTTCGGGCAGCAGCTTCGTCTCTGAAAAGTGAAGGTCCGCCGCAGACACGACCACGTCTGCGTCCATGCTCAGCTTCTTGCCGCCATTGTCGTAGTCGACGCCCGCTGCACTCGCGCGCATTTTGCTGTTGGCCGTATTCACGCTCGTGCGGATGCGCGTAACGGGCGCACTCGTGATGATCTCGACCCCTTCGGCCCGAGCGAGGGCTTCGATCGTCTCAATGACGCGGTGGAAACCGCCCTGCGCGTAGAGCACGCCGTCCTCAAGGTCGAGATAGCTCATCAGGTGATACATGCTCGGGGTAATGAACGGCGATGAGCCGAGAAAGACAGCGGGGTATCCCAGAATCTGGCGCAGTCGAGGGTCGCGCACGTGGCGCCCCGCGAAGTCAGCTAACGACTCACGAAGAAGTCGAGTGAGCTTGCCCGTTCGGCTCAGAACGTCCGCCCGAAGCAACGGAGTCAACTTTGCGAACGACGTGTATAGAAAGCGCCTCTTGGCGATTTCATACGTATCACGCGCCGACTCGAGATAGCGCTCCATCTTCGGCCGGCTACCCGGTTCGAGCTGCTCAAAGAGAGCCAGATTTGCTTCGCGATCTGCGCGAATGTCAACCGGAGTGGCGGGGAACGTTTTGTCCTCTTCGAAGAGAACGCGATATCCCGGATCCAGCTTTGACAGCGAAATCTGGTCGTTGCTCGACGTGCCCAGGAGTCGATAGAAGTGGTCAAACACCTCGGGCATCAGGTACCACGATGGGCCGGTGTCGAATCGGAAGCCATCCTTCTCCCAAGACCCCGCTCGGCCGCCCACGGAGGGGTTGGCTTCGAGCAGTGTGACGTCGTAGCCGTCACGCGCGAGCAGTGCTGACGAAGCGAGCCCTGCGATTCCTCCGCCGATAACAATTACTTTCTTCATGGTTAGATTCCACCCCATATCGCGCGCAGCGCGAGCCACACCTTGGTTGGCGCCGAAACGCTGATGCGCTTCGCGCGAAGCACGCGAGCTGGCGTGCGTTCAATTTGGCGGTTTAACTGAGCAAATAGGCTCAGGGCGAGTGCCACAGCGCGGCGACTCGACCTGGGCAAATTCGGCACAATGGAACGCGCCAGTTCGAGGTCGTCATCGATATCTCGCACGAGACCGAGTTTGTCTTCATCGGTCAGCTTCTCGAGATCGACTCCCGGAAAATAGCTTCGGCCGAGGTTGTCGAAATCCGCCGATAGGTCGCGAAGAAAGTTGACCTTCTGGAATGCGGCGCCCAGGGCCCGCGCTCCTCGCACAAACTCTGCGTGAGAATCCGGAGTCACCGAAAGCTCGCGCACGAAGGCTTGGAGACACATCAACCCGATGACCTCGGCCGACCCATAAACGTAATCGGTGAACGACTGCGCATCGTGGGTTGACTCGGTGACGTCCGCCCGCATTGAGGCAAAGAAGGGCCGCGTGAGATCGGTAGAGATATCGCACCGACGTGCCGTGAGGGCAAACGCGTGCACAATCAAGTTGGTGCTGTAACCCGACAGCATCGCCTGTTCGGTGTCTGCTTCAAGCGCATCCAGCTGCACTCGCACCTCTTTGGGAGCGAGCCCGGCGTCGGCCGCTACGCCGTCAACGATTTCGTCGGCAACCCGAACGAGCCCATAAACGTTCTCGACGTCCTGGCGCACATTCGGTCCGAGCAGTCGGGTAGCCATCGAAAAAGACGTCGAATACTCACGAATGACTAGGGTTGCACTCGCCTGAGCCACGCGGTCATAAAGGTCTGTCTGACGGCTCATGCGCTGGCGTCGTCGGTAGGCTGAACAGGCACATTCCCACCCTAACCGTGAAGGACTACCCGCGAGCGATGAACACCGACTCAACCGAGTATGTCGTTCTGCTTGACGACCACGGAACCCCCATCGGCCATCACGACAAGGCCACCGTGCACACGACGGAAACCCCTCTGCACTTGGCATTCTCGTGTCACGTTTTCAACGACGACGGATTGCTTCTCGTCACCCGGCGAGCGCTGTCGAAGAAGGCGTGGCCTGGCGTATGGACCAATTCGTTCTGCGGTCACCCCGGCCCCGGGGAGGACATCGCTGACGCCGTAGTTCGTCGCGCCGAGCGAGAGCTAGGTATCTCAGTGGGCGGACTTCGCGAGGTGCTTCCTGATTTTCGATACCGTGCCGTCGACGCCTCCGGAATTGTCGAGAACGAAATTTGCCCGGTCTACTTCGCGACGACGTCGATCGCCCCGGCCCCGGCCGATGACGAAGTTGCCGAGTTTGCGTGGGTGAACGCACACGATCTCTTGAGTGCCGTCGAACGAACTCCGTGGGCATTTAGTCCCTGGCTGACATTGCAATTGCCCGCCCTTGCGACGCGAGGCGAGCTCATCGCTCACTCAGATTGAGTTGCGCGGGCAACCACCCGCCTCACGAACTAGCCGCCGAGTGCGCCGGCGTCAGTCACGCTGACGTCAGTGTGGTGAAAGTTCAAGAACGAGCGGGATGCCGTTGGCCCCCGTTGTCCGTGGTAGCGCGACTTGTACTCCGCCGACCCGTAGGGCTTCTCCGACGGTGAGGAGAGCCTGAAGAAGCAGAGTTGCCCAATCTTCATGCCCGGCCACAGCTTGATTGGGAGGGTCGCCATGTTGGAAAGTTCGAGTGTGACGTGGCCGCTAAAGCCCGGGTCGATAAAACCCGCAGTAGAGTGCGTCAGAAGGCCGAGGCGACCGAGTGAACTCTTTCCTTCAAGGCGCGCAGCCACGTCGTCTGGCAGCGTGACCTGTTCGTAGGTTGCTCCGAGCACGAACTCGCCCGGGTGCAAAATGAATGGCTCATTGGGCGCAACTTCGATCAAACGAGTCAAGTCTGGTTGGTCTTCAGCAGGGTCAATGAACGGATACTTGTGGTTGTCAAAGAGTCGAAAGTACCGGTCTATTCGAACGTCAATACTGGACGGTTGAATCATCGTCGCGTCGAACGGGTCTAGAGCAACGCGGCCTGATTCAAGTTCGGCACGAATATCGCGGTCAGAGAGAAGCATGGCGATAAGTCTACTGAGACGCCTCGCGGTACTGAGGCCTCCTCGTAGTCGTCGTAAAACTAGAACGGGAGCCCGTCGGACGGAACGCTGACGAATTCTTCACCCGTTACCGCGGCCATGAAGCGTTCAACGTCTGAGTCAACAATCACGTCGGATGGTCGAAGTCCCCGCGTGAGGTAAAGGCCCTCAAGTGAGGTGATGCGACTCAACGCGACGTACGTTTGGCCTGGCGCGAACGACCGGGCTCCTAAGTCAATCAGTGCTTGGTCGTAGGTCTGCCCCTGAGACTTGTGAATCGTTACGGCCCATGCCAATCGAAGTGGGAATTGGGTGAATTCCGCGACAACGTCCCGGGTCAGTTCTTTGGTCTCGTTGTTGTAGGCATATTGGTACTGCTCCCACGTTGCGGGCTCCACCTCGTATTCGTGATCATCACCGAACCGATCTTCGACAATCACCTTGATTTTCTCTCCAAGATGGCTGACTGTGCCCATCGTGCCGTTCACCCAGCGCTGTTCAGAATCGTTGCGCAAAAACATAATGCGGGCGCCAACTTTCAGAACAAGGTTCGGCTCTGCCGGAAACGAATTCGCCTTGAAGTCCCCGTTGATGTCGGCTTCGGCCGTCAACGGTCGGCCACCGAGTTTTGCTAAGCGTTCCGCATTGATCCGATTGACCATGTCGTTGGTCGTGCAGAGCGTGATGATGTCAGGGTCAGAAACGGGACGAAGGCCGGCTTTGTTCAAAGCTGAGCCGACTTCCTCGTCCACGCGACCATGTCGCACAGCATTGAGCATCCGCTTAAATTCGTCGTCACGTTGGCGATGAATCTCGTTGAGTTCATGGCTCGCCAGAGCCGTCTCGTTCCAAACATTCGCATCAAAGAACCAGGTAGACCGGTAGTGGTCGGCAAAGTATTGCTTTTCTTCGACGGTGCGTGGAGGCACGGGTGCCAACTGGTACGGGTCGCCGAACATGAGCACTTGGACACCACCAAACGGTTCCCGCCGACGGTGGCGGGCCTCACGAAGCACGCGATCGATGCCGTCCATGACGTCGGCGTTCACCATCGAAATCTCGTCGATGATGAGCGTTTCAATCGACTGCATCATCTTGCGCCGAACGGCGGATATGGTCAGATCTTGCTTGCCGATGAGCCCAATGGGCAAGAAGAACAGTGAGTGAATCGTCTGTCCCTCAACGTTGAGCGCGGCAACGCCAGTGGGAGCGCACACGGCAACCTTCTTCTCGGTGTGTTGCGTGAAGTAGCGCAGCAGGTGCGATTTGCCCGTACCCGCGCGACCGGTGATGAACATGTGTGCATTTGTGCTCTCCATGCGGTCGAACAGGTCTTGCTGCTCTGGTGAAAGCGTCTCTTTCATCAGGCCTCCAGTTCTGCGCGCGAAGTACCCAGTGTAAGTGCGCGGTGCGTCACGGAGTCGCCGTCCACACGGTGAAGGTCTATAAGATTGCGCTCGTGAGTCCCCGTGAAGATGTGCAACGATTCCGTCGCCCATCGACGCGCGAATTAGTCGCAATCGTTGCGATAGCGACCTTGCTCTTAGGGTCTGCGATCACCGCCAGCTTGGCGTTGAGTCGCGACGTTTTCAGTGCACGGGGCTTTGTGTCGAGTTACCTCGATTCGTTGCTGCGCAGAGACGCCGCCTCTGCCCTCTCGATGCCGGGTGTTCTTCCCGCCAATGTTGACCGAGAGGCGTTCCTCCAGTCGCCCGATGCGGTGCTGCTCAACGGATCCGCCCTCTCGGAGCAAAACTCCGCTGCGCGTTTTCGCATCGTTTCTGATGAGGTTTTCCCGGGCTCCTCCGGGACACCCATTCACCGGGTGACCGCCACGACATCCCTCGCGACGGGTCCGGTTCGGTTCGATGTGCGTGAGACGAGCTCGTTCATGGGCTCATTCGCTCAGTGGGAGTTTGCGTCGTCGCCGCTAGGTGAGCTCCGCGTCACCACGGAGCATGCAACTTTCTTCAGCATCAACGACTTCGGGCCCATCGATGTGGTTTCCGTAGATGATTCCCTCGCATCGAGCGACTTCGTAGCGGCTTACTCTTTCCCTGTCTTGGCGCCGAGTTCCTACTCGCTCGCAATCGACTCACGCGCTCTCACCTCTGAGGTGCAAATTGTCGACGTGCTCCCCGGCCAGAAATCTGACGTCACATTGACGGCTTCTCCCACGGCCGATTTCAATGCTCGCGTTCAAAAAGAAGTGGACAACTACTTTGACAAGTGCGCAAAACAGAAAGTGCTCTTGCCTTCGGGATGCGTGTTTGGTGTGAGCATTCAGAACCGCGTCGTCGGTGAGCCGACCTGGGGCATCAGCGCTTACCCGAAGGTCTCTCTTGTTGCCGGTGAGGCCGGTTGGGAAATATCACCAGCCACGATGGCGGTGACGTTCGATGCGGAAATCCAATCGCTCTTTGATGGCTCTGTCACAAGTGTCCACGAGGATATTCCGCTCACCATTGGCGGAACTGTTGGGTTGTCGGCTTCGGGGGACATCGCGGTACTGATTCGGAGAATCGACACTGAGTCCAGCTAACTAGCGGGATTTATCCGAAATCTTCTGCAGCATCTCGTTGTACGCATCAAGCTCAGCGTCGTCTGACCGGTCTGCCTGGCGATCCAAACGTTTCGCCACCTTTGCGTCGTTTCGGCTCCACTGAATACCAATCACCGTTGCAAGAATCGCGTTCGGAATCTCCCCGAGGCTCCACGCGATGGCTCCACCGCTGGCCTGGTCTTCCAGCGGAGTTGGCCCCCAGGTGCGCCCCATGGCGCCATACCAGTCCGCAACGAGGAGAGCCGTTCCGCTCATGAGAATGAGCCCGAAGAACGCGTGCACCGTCATCGCGATGAGAAGCTGAACCAATCGGAACGGGTACGGCAATCGATTCACCCCGGGGTCGATTCCAATCAAGCTCTGCACGAACAGATATCCCGCGAGCAAGAAGTGAACGATCATCCATTCGTGCCCGATGTGATCGGTAATTGCCCAGCGGAGTATGCCCGTGTAGTAGAAGAGCCAGAGAGAGCCAACGAAGTTGACGGTCGCGAAAATCGGGTTTGAAATCAGGCGGGCGTACCACGAGTGCACGGCGATCAGAATCCACTCGCGCGCGCCTCTGCTGCCGTCTGTGCGCTTCGCGATTGCACGCAGCGCCAGCGTAACCGGCGCTGCGGGTACCAACAGAATGGGCACAATCATGCCTAGCGCCATGTGGGCGAGCATGTGTTGGCTGAACAACACGTGCTCGTAGGCGTTGACCGCACCATTCGTAATCCACAACAGGGCGAGCATGCCGACCACCCAAAAGAACACACGCAAAATCGGCCATGTGTCGCCGCGTCGGCGCAACCGAACGTAGCCGGCAAGGTAAAAGAAGATGCCAAACAAGCAAACGGCAAGCCAAATGGGATCAATTCGCACCATGGTTAAGTACGTGGTCATGTCCAGAGGCGGCGGGAGAACCTCTCCGGTGAGAATCTGAGCCGGAGTGGGATTCGCCGATACGTCTTCTGAAACGGGCGTGGGCGTTCGCGACAATCCCCCCGCAAGCCCCATCGCCGCGCCCATCACTGCCAGTTCGAGCGCAATGAACCAGGTGAATGAGCGCCGCTTTCCGGCGAGGAAGAAACCGCGCTGCCATGCTCCAAATAGGCCAAGAAGTCCCAGGGCAATCACCTTGAGCACGACCACGGTTCCGTATGGTGTTCCCACGGCACTCCAGGAACCCAGTCGAACCCAGGCGTTGATGGCCCCCGAACCGGCCACGATGATAAACGCGATCAACGCGAGCGTGGAGTATCTGCGGAACACGGCGAGGCGCTCATCCGGAGCAAGTCGCCACGACACAAGTGCGAGCGCAATCAAACCGCCGAGCCACACGGCGGCGAAAACCACGTGCAGAAGCAGCGAGTTCGTTGCAAGGGCGTGGTCGGCGCTGCCCGCGGCATGACCCTGCAAGGCCAGCGGGACGAGGGTGCCGAGCGAGAGCAGTCCGACGAAAAACAGGGCCGTTTGATTCGTTACGGCAAAGGCCAATACAGTTGCGCTCGCCGCACACAAGACAACGACGAGCCACGCCTGCC
>JBIISS010000224.1:0-2669 GCA_044340895.1 Microbacteriaceae bacterium | reverse complement strand
GGGTGAAGATTCTCGTTCTTGGGCCCGGGGCTCGCGAACACGCCATCATTCTGAGGCTTCTCGCCGAGAACGAAGAACACGACATTACGTGCGCTCCCGGAAACGCCGGAATTTCTGCTGACGTGCCGTGCGTGAGCGTCGATGCAAACGACCCAGATGCGGCAGCCGGGTTGGCTGTTGCGCTCAACGTTGACCTCGTCGTCATCGGCCCAGAAGCTCCGCTTGTGGCGGGCGTTGCTGACGCGATTCGCGCGGAGGGCATCCCCGTGTTCGGCCCCGACCAGGCGGCCGCGATGCTCGAGGGCAGTAAAGACTTCGCCAAGCGCATCATGTCGGAGGCGCACGTGCCCACCGGCAGGGCCATCACCGCACTGACTTTGCTCGAAGTCGAAACAGCGCTCGACGACTACGGCGCCCCCTACGTCATCAAGGCTGACGGGCTCGCTGCCGGCAAGGGCGTTCTCGTGACCGGAGACCGCGACGCTGCCGTAGCGCACGCCTCACACTGGCTGAGCTCAGGAAGCGTGCTCGTCGAGGAATTCCTCGATGGCCACGAAGTCTCGCTGTTCTTGCTCGCCGACGGTCACGACGTTCTGCCGCTGTCACCGGCGCAAGATTTCAAGCGCATCTTCGACAACGATGAAGGGCCGAACACGGGAGGGATGGGTTCCTACTCGCCCATGCCGTGGCTCGCAGAACGATTCGGGAGCGAAGAGGCCTTCGTGCGCGAGGTCATCGAGACGATCGGGCAGCCGGTCATTCGAGTTCTCGAAGCCGAGGGCACGCCTTTCGTCGGTCTGCTCTATTGCGGCCTGATCATCACCACAGACGGAATTCGCGTCATCGAGTTCAACGCCCGCTTTGGTGACCCCGAGACGCAGGCCGTGCTTCCTCGACTGACGACTCCGCTTTCGCAACTTCTGTTCGCCTCCGCAACTGGCGACCTCGGCGGACGCGCCTGGCCCGAATTCAGCGACGACCGCACGGTTTGTGTAGTGCTCGCGAGTGAGGGCTATCCGGAATCTCCCGTCATCGGTCGAGAGTTGACGGGCTTGGCGTCCGCGGGCGAGATCCCCGGTGTGCACCTGGCGCACGCGGCGACATCATTCACCGCGGTCGAATCCTCCGACGAAATCCTGCTGGCGACAGGCGGTCGAGTACTCAGTGTTGTTGCACGTGGAACATCATTTCGCGAGGCCCGGGAACGCGCCTACGAAGCAATCGGTCACATCGGACTCGAGGGCGGACAGTTCCGGTCAGACATCGCCTCAGCAGTCGTTCAGCATGAAGCTGCCAACGCGGGAGAAAACTAGTGGCGGGCTTCACCGGTGCAGTTGCGCTCGACCTTCCGGGCTGGCTCCATGCCTACTCGGGAAAGGTGCGCGACCTGTATGTGCCCGTTGGTCAAGACCTTGCCACCGCACCACGCATCTTGGTCGTTGCCAGTGATCGCATCAGCGCGTTCGACCATGTGCTCGAGCCGGCCATCCCGGGCAAGGGCGAATTGCTCACTCGCCTGAGTAACTGGTGGTTCGCACAACTGCCGGTGCCGAATCACCTGCGCGAAGCCGATTCAGCGACGCCGAGCATCCCGTCGAACGTTGTCGATCGTTCAATGCTGGTGGCGAACCTTGACATGTTCCCCATTGAGTGCGTGGTTCGCGGCTACCTGTCTGGCAGCGGTTGGACCGAATATCAAGATTCGCAGACCGTGTGCGGCGTCCCCTTGCCGACCGGATTGCAGAACGGCGACCGCCTGCCCGAACCCATCTACACGCCGGCGTACAAGGCGGCCGTTGGCAACCATGACGAGAACATCACCTTTGAACGCACCGTTGAACTGATTGGCGAATCGGATGCGCGCGCACTGCGTGATCTGTCACTCGATGTGTTTTCGCGCGCGAACGACATGGCCGCGGAACGCGGAGTTATCCTCGCCGATACAAAGTTCGAGTTTGGTCGCGATCGCGACACCGGCGTGATCACTCTCGCCGACGAGGTGCTGACCAGCGATTCGAGTCGTTACTGGGATGCCCAGGCATACGCCACCGGCGAGCGCGAACAGAGCTTCGATAAGCAGATTGTGCGCAATTGGCTCAGCGCCCATTGGGACAAGCGCGGAACTCCGCCCGTGTTGCCTGACGACATCGTGGAGAAGACAGCGGGACGTTATCGCGAACTCATCGAGCGCCTCGTTGGCTGACCGTCCGGTGGGTCAGTCGAACTCCTTGCGCATCAGAAACTGAACGTCACGGTCAAGCTGGTCAAATCGCGCATCAAAGCGCGACTCCATTGAGTCAAACTTCGTCAGCATTTCGTTTCGCATGCTCTGCATCTCGCGACGGAAGCTAGTTATTGCAATCGCTTGAACGCCGAAAATCGCCGCCGCAAAGACGCCAATGAGCGTCCACACTTGTGGTTCGGTCAACGTCAACACCCTTCTATTGTGAGCCCCCGGGCGGCAGATTGCCACAACGAGTTGACGGTGAAACTCTTGCGTCGTGCCGTTGTGGACACCGCAACCACTGTCCCCAGAACGCATGCCCGATAGCCTGAACCACGTCATGAAACTCCTGAGTGCGATCTTTACGTTCCCTGAGCCAGGGCCCGTTCCGTTCTGGCGTCGATTCGTCTCGGTGATTATCGGCCTGCCGATGTACGGTCTCGCC
>JBIISS010000223.1:0-2679 GCA_044340895.1 Microbacteriaceae bacterium | reverse complement strand
CCTAAGTCCTCGGCCAACGCGAGTTCGAGAGCATCTTCGTTCTCAAGAATCATGCGCCGAAGCGCCAGAAGCTGAGTGCGGCGCCAGACGTGCGAGCGGGTTTCACCCGAGTCGAAGTGTGAGCGTAGACGCGCGACTAAGGCGCGGGCATCCGCTGCCGACTTCACCGTGGACATGTCATCAGCCTAGAGGTTGTGACGAAATCGTTGGGACGCAAATGAAGTGGGTCGGCCCTTGCGGACCGACCCACTTGTGAGACGACTCTGACGAAACCACGACTCTGGTCGTCAGTGCCTCACTATTTTTTCTTGGCGTTGTCGGAAGCGAGAAGATCCTTCTCGGTCTTACCGCCGTAGCCTTCCTTCTGCGGGTCACCGTGAACGCCACCCGAGACCGCGTACTCCTCTTCAGGAGAGAGTACGAGGCGAGTGCGACCGTACACCGCGAATCCAATCAGGATCACGACGTAGATCACGGCGATGGCAACGATGGCCGGACGAGCAGGCTCGTTGATGAAGAAGCCGAAGAAGATCGCGATGGCGATGACCGCTGCGATAACTGCTCCGGGAACTCCCCACGGGCTCTTGTACGGACGACTGACGTTCGGCAACTTGCGACGAAGGATGATGAACGAAATCATCTGCATCACGTACGCGATCACAGCGCCCCACACGGCGATGTTGAGCACGATTGCTCCGGCGACTCCGCCGGAACCACCGAGTGCGTCAACAATCACGAGAGCGACGAAGCCGATGATGCCACCCACGATGAGCGACACATACGGCGTCTTGTTGCGACCCGTGAGCGAGAAGAACTTCGGGTAGTAGCCGGCGCGTGACAGCGAGTACATGTTGCGACCGTAGGCGAACATGATTCCCTGCAGCGAGGCCAAGAGACCAACCAAAGCGGCAAGCGCAAGAACGGCTGCTGCTTCATCGCCGACCATCGCGCGGAACCCATCGAGCAGAGGCTCTCCGGCCGTTGCCGTCGCTTCCGCACCAATGAGCGCCGTGTTCAGGAAGAGCACGAGCAGACCGGTGATGATCAGAGTCGTGCGAGCGATGAGACCAGCGCGAGGAATGTCCCTGGACGGGTTGTGCGACTCTTCAGCAGCAAGCGGGAGTTCCTCGATGCCGAGGAAGAACCACATCGCGTAAGGAAGGGCGAACAGAATCGGCAAGATGCCATATGGCAGGAACTCCGACTGACCAGGTTCCGGAGCGATGTTCCAGAGTGAGCTCCAGTCGAGCGCGGGTGAGAACAGAGCCATGCCTGAGAACACGAGCAGAATCGCCAGAGCGATAATCGCGACGACAATGGAGAATCGGAAGGAGACGCTCGACCCCAGCGAGTTCAGTGCGATGAAGACCACATAGAGAATCGCCCACCATACCGGTGCCGGGAGTGAGACGCCGAGTAGCTCAGATGTGATTCCATCGGCGTAACTGGCCGAGAAGTAGACGACCACCGCCGTGGTCGCAACGTACTCGATTGTCTCGGCCAGGCCGGTGACGAGTCCGCCCCACGGGCCCATGGCCGATCGGCCAAACGAATACGCACCTCCGGAGTGTGGCATAGCTGCCGCCATCTCACCGATGCTGAACATCAGTCCGTAGTACATAAAAATGAGGATGACGAATGCAATGAGCATTCCACCGAAGCCGGCGAAGCCGATTCCGAAGTTCCATCCCGAGAAGTCGCCCGAAATAACCGCGGCGATGGCGAGACCCCACAGGCCCCACAGTCCAGCCGAACGTTTGAGCGTTCGTTTTTCGAAATATCCCTTGTCTGCGGTCGTATACGTCACGCCCGAGACTTTGAGTGTGTCTTTTGACATCTCTTTCCTTATCTCTTCACGAAGGAGCGGCGTCAGGTGGAAACCCGCCACACGCCCAACGGCACATCGTTGTGCAGTCCGTTGGGCTTGACTATAGGACTCGTGAATGGTGTTTGGGAATACCAATGATGTAAACGGTGTGTTAACTCGTGCGGGCGCGGTTTGACTAATTGAGCGTTTCTATTTGCGCGAGGGTGTGTTCTAATGGTGGAAATTCCCACCATTAGCAATCACAACGGAGTGATCATGACTCGCGCAACTGGCTACCTCACCCCCGATGCATTGACGAAGCTCGTATCTGACGGCGAGATCGACACCGTCATTGTCGCCTTCACCGACATGCAGGGCCGACTCGTTGGAAAGCGCGTATCCGCTCGCCTCTTCGTTGAAGACGCCATGCACCACGGTGCCGAATGTTGCAATTACTTGCTCGCGGTGGACGTCGACATGAACACCGTTGACGGCTACCAGATTTCGAGCTGGGAACGTGGCTACGGAGACATGGCGATGATTCCCGACCTGAGCACGCTCCGTCTCGCTCCGTGGTTGCCGGGCACCGCACTCGTCACCGCTGACCTGCACTGGCTGGACGAGAAACCGGTTGCTCAATCACCGCGCGAGATTCTTCGAGCCCAGATTGCGCGACTGGCCGAGCACGGACTGGTGCCCTACGTCGGCACCGAACTCGAATTCATTGTGTTCGACGAGACCTACCGCGGCGCATGGGCCAAGGGGTACCGCGACATGAAGGCGAACACCGACTACAACGTCGACTACGACCTACTCGCCTCCTCGCGTGTCGAGCCCTTGCTGCGGGATATTCGAAACTCGATGGATGCCGC
>JBIISS010000222.1:0-2684 GCA_044340895.1 Microbacteriaceae bacterium | reverse complement strand
TTCGCGGACGATCCGTTCAGGCCTACGCGCCCGGCCCCGACCCGCGTGAACTCGACTGCGATCACATCACACTTGATTTCTCGCATGCCGCCCTGTCGGGCCACTCGGGGCTTGAGCTGGCGAAGGCCTACGGCGAGCGCCTGCGTCACGTGCACCTCTGCGACGGGGCGACGACAGGTGATGACGGGCGTATCTTCGACGAACACCTTCTGCCCGGCTACGGCATTCAACCGGTCGCAGAAACACTGCAGCACTTGACCGCCATCGGCTGGCAGGGGCACATTGTGGCCGAGATCAACACGCGCAAGGCGAAGAACGAGACGGAACGGTTTGCCGCGTTGGTCGAAACACTCGAGTTTGCTCGACTGCACACAACACCGGCAGACCTGACGGTCGCTTCGCGGTAACCTTGAGGGGCTCCGCACGTCGGCTGGAGCAAGCTTTGTACCGGAGGAATCATGCGTAAGTTCATCCTGAACACGACCGTGCTGGGTGCTCTTTTCGGTGGCATCTCCGTTGTGCGCGCCACCGTCAAGGGCCCACGCGATTGGCGCACCGGCTTGATGTGGGTCGGCTGGGGCATCTCGCTCGCCGTCGCCATCGGAACCGTTGTCAAGGAGGCGCAAGAAGCAGACCTTGAAGACGAGGGCTACAGCTTCTAGGCCGCGCATGAAATCCGGCCTCTCGAGTTTCGACCCTCACGACTACGACCACAGTCACCCCAACATCGCGGGTGGGTGGTTTCGTGCCGCCGTGTTTGGTGCGATGGATGGCCTGGTCTCAAACATCGCCCTGATCGCGGGTATTGGCGCCGCGGGGGCGAGTGCCCCGGTGATTGTGCTCACCGGAATCTCGGGTCTCGTCGCGGGCGCCTTCTCGATGGCACTCGGCGAATACGCGTCGGTGCGCACCGCAAACGAGCAGGTCGACTCGGAGCTGGCTGTTGAGATCGCGGCGCACAAGAGGAATCCTGAGGGTGAACGAAACGAGCTCGTGGTCACCTTCATGAAGATGGGCATGAGCCCGACTACCGCGGCCACCGCCGCCGATGAAGTGCATGTCGACGACCTGCAGGCGGCGCGCATCCACATCACACACGAACTCGGGCTCGACCCGCATTCCAAGCCCTCACCGTGGCTGGCCGCGATGAGTTCGTTCTCGATGTTTGCCGCCGGAGCCTTCATCCCACTTATTCCCTATGCGCTCGGCTTTCAGTCGCTCGTCGCCGGACTGATTGCTGGTGGCATCGGCTTGCTCGTGGCTGGCGCTGTTGCTGCCCGCTACACGCGCAAGAACTTCGTTCGTTCCGCTCTTCGCCAGCTGGCCTTCGGTGCCATCGCGGTGGCGGCCACCTATCTTGTTGGATCTCTTGTCGTTGCCTTAGGAGGAAGTCTTGCTGCGTGAGTACGCCGGAAAGTTGGTCTTGATCACCGGAGCCAGTTCGGGTCTCGGTGCGGAGTTTGCTCGCGCCTTTGCCGCGCGGGGTGCTCGGTTGCTTTTGGTTGCCCGACGAGAAGAACGGCTAGAGCAACTGGCCGCAGAGCTGCGTGAGGCGCACGATACCGAATCGATTGTCATCGCCAAAGACCTACAGGTCTGGCGCGCGGGTGCTGACCTTGCGAGCGAGCTGCAACGACGTGGCATTCGCGTGGACGTGGTCGTCAACAACGCGGGCTTCGGCATGCACCAGGCCGTTGTCAACGAAGACCCCCATAAGGTGGCGGATGAAATCGCGCTCAACATTGGCACGCTCGTTGACTTGTCGCGCGCTTTTCTGCCCGGCATGATTCAGCGCAACGACGGTGTGATCCTCAATGTGGCGAGCACGGCCGCTTTCCAGTCACTCCCTTACCTCGCCGTTTACGCGGCGACCAAATCGTTCGTCTTGTCGTTCACCGAGGGCCTGTGGGGTGAGTTGGAGCAAACGAACGTGCACGCCATCGCCCTGTGCCCCGGACCGACCAAGACCGAGTTCTTCGATCGTGCCGGCACCGACAAGATTGGCGGCCCGATGCAGACCGCTCCCGAGGTCGTGCGGGTTGCCATGAAGGCACTCGATCGCCGACGACCCGCGCCATTCGTCATCTCGGGTCGCACAAACTGGTGGGGCGCGTTTGCGTCGCGCCTTGCGCCCCGCAAGTCGGTCATTCGACTCGGGCGAAAGATCATGCAGGCCAATCGCCCCCAGTAGGGCTGCGCGCTACGGCGTCGGCGCCGGAACCAAGAAGATGGGCACCCACTCGGGGTGGTGCGCATAGACGAGCACGAGAAAGACGACGACGTCGAAGAGCAAATGCACGGTGATGATGTACCACACCGAGCGGCTCTTCTCGAATATCCAGCCTTGAATCAATGCGAACGGCAACGTCAGCAGCGGCCCCCACGATCGGTAGCCGAGTTCCCACAAGAACGAGACGAAGACGATTGCCTGGAGTGCGTTTGCGATCCAGAACGAAAAGTGGCGGCGTAGCAGAGCGAAGATGACGCAGATAAAGAAGAGTTCGTCCCAAATGCCAACAAAGCCAACTCCAACGAACAACCGGGCAATTTCGCTCGGTGTCTCGACAGCCGGCCAGTTCTGGTAGCTCCCCGACGTAATGAAATAGACAGGCAGGATGGCGTACCCGAGCACCAGCACGGCGCCGAGCCACGCCCACTCGCCGCGCGACCACGGCTCACCCGGT
>JBIISS010000221.1:0-2704 GCA_044340895.1 Microbacteriaceae bacterium | reverse complement strand
ATTCGGAACACTCTGCGCTAGCACAGTGCCTGACCTCGGGCAGTCACGCGGAGGTTCGCCGGCTCGTGTTGACGGCATCCGGAGGACCGTTCCGTGGTCGATCGCGCGATCAGTTGGCCGCGGTCACGCCGCGAGAAGCCCTTGCTCACCCGACCTGGGACATGGGGCTGGTCGTCACAACCAACTCCTCGACGCTGGTCAACAAGGGACTCGAGGTGATTGAGGCGCACCTGCTGTTCGACATCCCGTTCAATCGCATTGATGTGACCGTGCATCCGCAATCAATCGTTCACTCGATGGTGGAATTCACCGACGGGTCGACGATTGCGCAAGCATCACCTCCCGACATGCGCCTGCCAATCTCGTTAGGGCTCGACTGGCCCCATCGCGTTTCTGGGGTTGGCGAACCGCTCGACTGGACTGCGTCACACACGTGGACGTTCGAGCCGCTCGACGATGACGCATTTCCGGCGGTCAATTTGGCCAAGCAGGTTGGCGAGGCCGCGCGAACGTACCCGGCAGTTTTCAACGCGGCCAACGAAGAGGCAGTCTCTGCCTTCCATGCGGGAGCCATCGGCTATCTCGACATCGTCGACATCATTCGGTCGGTCGTTGACGAGCACACGCCTGAGTCAGGCGAACTCACGCGCGAGTCCGTACTTGCGGCCGAAACGTGGGCTCGGATTCATGCACGCGAACGAATTGGGGGATTCCAATGAAAGGCAATCGTTTCATCGCTCCGCTCGTGGTCACTGCGGTGGCACTCACCGTTTCACTTACCTTTTCACTCAGCGGGTGTGCCCCGGGTGAAACGATGGACGGTTCGGTCGACGCGACACCGACGGCCACTGCGTCGGCAACGCCTTCAGTGAGCGCGACACCAACCCCAACTGTTGTCGTCGCCGAGATCGTGGTGGGCATGACCGGTCTCACCGTGAATGATTCCACCGGAACTCTCGTGGAAGAGTTGAGTTATGCAACGCCGGCAATTGATGTCGCGAATCGACTCTCGAAGATTTTCGGTGCAGACCCGGTCGTGACGGACTCGGCAGGCAACAACGAAGTTTGGCCATCGCGGGACTTCGTGTGGTCGGGCTTCACTCTGCACGATGAGATGCGCACTGCTGCCAAAGCTGTCTGGTACGAGTATTACGTTCGTGTGGAGGTAGCGTCGGTGAACGGCGTCGCCATACGCACTGCCGCCGGAGTGCAGGTTGGGGATCCCGCGTCGAGTGTCACGTATAACCCGAGCGATCTCTATCGATCGAGTTGGAACGGCGAATCGTGCGGAGTTGAAACCTGGTTCAGCGAAGATGGAAACATCGGCAATGGAGTCTTTCTCAATGTCTGCACATTGGACACGACCGGCTTGGTTACGCGATTCTCTGTTCCTGTGCAGCTCCGTGTGTAGCTCCGTCAGGGCTTTTGTCAGACTCACCGTTTAGCGTGTATCCGTGACTACGTTTTTGCTCTTCGTCGGTGGGGTGCTCATCTTCTTGGTGGGACTCGCGATTTCTGTTGGCTTGCACGAGCTCGGGCATCTTCTTCCCGCGAAGCTCTTCGGGGTTCGCGTTCGCCAATACATGATCGGTTTCGGCCCGACGATTGTGTCGAAAAAGTTTGGCGACACTGAATACGGAATCAAGGCCATCCCACTCGGCGGTTTCGTCTCGCTTTCAGGCATGTTCCCTCCCGGTAAAGAGTTGCGTCCGGCAAAGAATCCGGTCACACGCTTCTTCCGTCGCCTCATTCAGGATGCGCGGGACGCGAGTTCCGAGAGCATGCAGGGCACAGACGAGTCACGAGCCCTGTACCGGCTTCCCGTCTACAAGCGCATCATCGTGATGGCCGGCGGGCCCGTGATGAACTTGATTTTGGCTTTCGTGCTGCTCGCCGTTGTCGTCAGCGGCTTTGGTCTTGCCGGCGCTACGACCACCGTCGGCGCGGTGGCCGAATGTGTGTTGCCCGTTACTGCGAAGTCATCCGAATGCACCGAAAGCGACACAGCCTCACCGGCATCCGCGGCGGGTCTCAAGCCGGGAGACACGATTGTCGCTATCGACGGCACGACGATCACCGAGTGGACGCAAGCGACAGCCATCACCCACGCCAGTGCGGGAAAGACCCTGAATTACGTTGTGCTTCGCGACGGAAAAGAACTGACCCTCGCCATCACTCCGCAACTCACGACACGATACGACTTCACTGCGGACGGCACACCCGTGCTCGATGCCGCCGGGTCGCCAGTTCTCGTTGAGATGGGAATCGCAGGAATCAGCCCGGAGGTTGGTCGCGTTGTGGCGCCAATCGGCGACGTGTTCCCTTTGATGGGTGACGCAGTGGCGCAAACAGGGCAAATGATTCTTCAGTTGCCACAAAAAATTGTCGGAGTGGGCGAAGCGGCGTTTAGCTCTGCACCGCGTGACATCACGGGTCCGGTCAGCGTTGTTGGCGTGGGTCGAGTCGCCGGCGAGATTGCGTCCACTGACGTTGCGTCGACGACCGACAAGTTGGTTGCCCTCATCGGAGTGCTGGCGTCGCTCAACATCGCTCTCTTCGCGTTCAATCTCATCCCGCTGCTTCCGCTTGACGGTGGCCACATTGCTGGTGCCATCTGGGAAGCGATCCGCCGCGGCTGGGCCAAACTCAGGCACAAGGCAGACCCGGGGCCGGTCGACATCTCGCGACTGATGCCGTTGACCTT
>JBIISS010000220.1:0-2707 GCA_044340895.1 Microbacteriaceae bacterium | reverse complement strand
GTGCTCGGACGCAGCCGACTGGAGCATGGCGTTCCAGATGCGACTCTCGATGTAGACCGGGAGAAGCGCATCGAGCACAGCTTCTGCCTCTGGCTCAAACTCGTAGAGCGGCATGGCATCCGAGGCACCGGGTGCCTCCACGCCTTCGACGACCTCGAGAGGAAGCAGACGCACGACCTCGGGAACCTGGCTCACCATGTTGACGAAGCGGTTGAAGACGATGTGAATTTCGTCGACCCCACCGTCGGCCGTGGGCATCAGGAACTTGTCGACCACTGCCTCCGCGATTTCTTTGGCGGTTTCGAAGACAGGCGCGTCCGTTCCGCCAGTCCACGCACGCTCAGATTCGCGTCGACGGAAGTTGAAATACGCATTTGCCTTGCGGCCAACAAGGTAGAAGACGACGTCGTTGCCTTCGCTTCGAAGCAGCTCGGCGAGTCGTTCGGCTTCACGCAACACGTTCGAACTGAACGCACCGGCGAGTCCGCGGTCGGAAGCGAAAATGACGACCGCCGAGCGCTCGATCTTCTCCGGCTCCGACGTCAGTGTGTGCGTCACGTTGGAATACGTCGCCACAGCCGACACCGCACGAGTAATCGCACGCGAATACGGCGCAGCCGCCACCACTCGAGCCTGGGCTTTCTGAATTCGCGAGGCGGAAATCAGCTCCATGGCACGGGTGATCTTCTTGGTCGTCTGGGCAGATCGAATCTTCTGCCTATAGACCCGAAGTTGGGCTCCCATGAGTGTTCCTTACGTTTACGTGATGATTGTCGAAATGGACGCGCGTTAGCGCTTCTTCTTTACGATCTTTTCCTGGTGAACTTCTTCTTCAGGAAGGGCGACGAACTCTTCGCGTCCAACGGAAGCGAGAGGCTTACCTTCGCCCGTCTGGAACTCCTTCTTGAACGTGAGGATTCCCTTTTCGAGAGCATCCACCGTGTCGTCATCAAGAACGTTCGTGTCGCGCAGAGTGGTGAGCACCTTGGTCTTGCGGCCGAGGTAGTCCAGAAACTCGCGCTCGAAGCGCAGGATGTCTTCAACCGGAACCTCGTCGAGCTTGCCGGTGGTTCCTGCCCAAATCGAGACAACCTGGTCTTCAACCGGGTACGGCGTGTACTGAGGCTGCTTGAGAAGTTCGGTCAGTCGAGCACCTCGTGCGAGCTGGCGACGGCTGGCTGCATCGAGGTCGGACGCGAACATCGCGAATGCTTCGAGCGAGCGGTACTGAGCCAACTCGAGCTTCAACGTACCCGAGACCTTCTTGATCGACTTGACCTGGGCGTCACCACCCACACGCGAAACCGAGATGCCCACGTCGACGGCGGGACGCTGGTTTGCGTTGAAGAGGTCGGACTGCAGGAAGATCTGGCCGTCGGTGATCGAAATCACGTTGGTTGGGATGTAGGCCGAAACGTCGTTCGCCTTGGTCTCGATGATCGGCAATCCGGTCATCGAACCCGCACCGAGCTCGTCGGAGAGCTTCGCACAACGCTCAAGCAGACGCGAGTGTAAGTAGAAGACGTCACCGGGGTACGCCTCACGCCCTGGCGGGCGACGAAGAAGAAGCGACACAGCGCGGTAGGCCTCGGCCTGCTTGCTCAAGTCATCGAAGATGATGAGCACGTGCTTGCCCGCGTACATCCAGTGCTGGCCAATGGCCGAACCGGTGTACGGAGCGAGGTACTTGAAGCCCGCGGGGTCTGATGCCGGAGCGGCGACAATGGTCGTGTACTCCATGGCACCGGCGTCTTCGAGTGCGCCCTTGACGGCTGCAATCGTCGAACCCTTTTGGCCGATAGCGACGTAGATGCAGCGAACCTGCTTCTGCGGGTCGCCCGACGCCCAGTTGCCCTTCTGGTTGATGATGGTGTCAATCGCAATCGCGGTCTTGCCGGTCTGGCGGTCACCAATAATGAGCTGGCGCTGGCCGCGACCGATCGGGATCATGGCGTCGATGGCCTTGATTCCGGTCTGCATCGGTTCGTGAACCGACTTACGAGCCATAACGCCCGGTGCCTGGAGCTCGAGGGCACGGCGTCCGTCGGTCTTGATGTCACCGAGACCGTCGATGGGGTTTCCGAGTGGGTCAACCACGCGACCGAGGTAGCCTTCGCCAACGGGAACAGAGAGAACCTCGCCGGTGCGGGTCACCTCTTGGCCCTCTTCGATGCCGGTGAATTCACCAAGCACAACGACACCAATCTTGTTCTCATCAAGGTTGAGCGCGAGGCCAAGCGTGCCGTCAGCGAAGCGGATGAGCTCGTTCGCCATCACACTGGGGAGGCCCTCTACGTGCGCGATGCCGTCACCCGCGTCGATAACGTAGCCAACCTCTTTAGAGCTGGCCTTGCTCGGCTTGTATGACTGCACGAAGTCCTTCAGCGCGTCACGAATCTCGTCTCCGCTGATTGTCAGGTCTGCCATGGTCTTTTCCTTTTCTCGCGGCGGGCATATCCCGCCGAAGTTCTTGTGTGAATGAAGCCTTATCCGGCCAATTGCGAACGCAGGTCGTCGAGCAAGGTCGCGATTGAACCGTCGATGACATCGTCGCCAACTTGAATCCGCACGCCACCGAGGGCTCGAGCGTCGACGTGAACATCGAGCACGGCCTTGCGTCCGTAGAGCAGTGCAATGCTGCTCGAGACCGCCGTTAGCTGAGCCGGGTCAAGCGGTTGCGCACTCGTGACGGTGGCCACGAGGTAGC
>JBIISS010000218.1:0-2713 GCA_044340895.1 Microbacteriaceae bacterium | reverse complement strand
ACCTCGTCTTGCGTGATAGTCAGCACCTTCGTCCACGCCTCTTGGAACGCAGGCGATGTGACGAAGTCTGAAACGACCTGGCGAACAATCGCCTTGACGCCCGACGCGATGGGCTGCGAGACCATGCCGAGCGCATCCTTGACGCTATTTGGCAATCCGAGGGCATCACTGAATCCCGTGATGATCGAATCAGTTACGTTCTCAATTTGAACGGCGTCGTCGATCGACTCGGTAACCTGGTCGACGATGGCGGTTTGAACCGTGGGGTCGGATGCAAGAGGCCCGAGGGTATCAACGAAAAGTTCAGTGTTTGTCACCTGGTTTGAAGCCCAGTTGGCGACAATCGCCACGGGGGCCACGGCGATGGAGAGCACAATCAGAATGCCAGAAATCCACGCGCGACCTCGGTTAGCGCGGGCGGGGGCTGAGATGGTTGCAGACATGTCCATAACCGTAGCCGAAACATCCACTCTCTCCCACAAGCCACGCACCGCCGAAGACAGTAGAACGCCGACTCGTCGCACGACATAATTGGCGCATGCGTTCACCGGGATCGACGATCCGAGTCGCCATCGTCGAGGACCACGTTCTCTATCGCGACTTGCTCGAGTCTTCGTTGCAATCCACACCCGACATCGAGGTCGTCGTCTCTGTTTCGGGCTCGACCGAAGCAAAGCAGTTGATCGTGGCCGGCAACGTTGACGTCGCCATTCTCGACATCGAACTCGCCGACGGTAACGGAATCGGCCTCGGCGTCACCCTGCGGCGCAACGATCCGAACTTGGGAATCCTTCTTCTGTCCGGTCGCGACATGATCGAACTCTTGCTCGGGCTTCCCGAAGAACAACGACACGGCTGGAGCTATCTTTCTAAGTCATCGAGCACGTCGCTGGAAACGTTGCTCGACGTCATACGCCACACCGCGGCCGGAAAGTCGGTCATTGACCCGGCGCTGATCGATCGGAGTCGGGCGCGACCCGGCACGCCTGTCGGTACACTCACACGGCGACAGTTTGAGATTTTGAGAATGGTCGCACGCGGGCTGTCGAATCAGGCGATCGCCGACGAGATTGGCATCGCTGCGAACTCTGTTGTGAACCACCTCAGCTCGATTTACAGTGCGCTGGGAATTGCCGAGGGATCCAATGCCCGCGTGAGCGCGGTACTCGAATTCTTGAGCGACACCGCGCGCGCATCCTGAGACACAATCGAACCCGCCGTCTGTGCGCTCAGCAGCGCCGGCGACTAGTGCAACCCGCGAACCAAAATTTCAACGACCACGATGACGACGCCGACCAGGCTCGTGGCCAGACCCGCAGCGATGCGCCACGGAATGCTTCGACGGCGGGCGGCGAAGATGAGCCCCCCAATGACAAATAGCGAACACATCATCGTGATTAGTCCGGCGTCGGTGGCCTGCTCATCCGTCGCACCAAACATCGGCACGATGAGCAAGACGGCCAGGCTCGGGGCGGTCCAGGCGAACATCGGCCACGACGTGCGCAAGCTCTGACGCAACGACGTGCGCAGTGAAACACGGTGATCGCTCGTCACGTTGTTTCCGGCCATGGTGTGCGCAAATACGTGGCCCATCCACAAAGCGAACACACCGACGAACGAAATGATGGCCTTCGCCATCGGACTGTCGCTCGGTTCTTGCATTCCCAGCACGACGCCGAACATGATCAGGCCGAGGATGGAGTCGGGGTTTAACTGAAAAATCCGGCTCACACGAAGGCGAACCGGACTTTCCGTTGTCATGATGACAAGCCTAAAGGCAACTCGTTACAGGTTGGCGAGTACCTCACGCATCAGGCGAGCGGTTTCGGACGGGGTTTTTCCAACCTTGACCCCGGCTGCTTCCAGAGCTTCCTTCTTCGCTTGGGCGGTTCCTGCCGAACCAGACACGATGGCTCCAGCGTGACCCATGGTCTTTCCCTCCGGAGCTGTAAAGCCCGCAACGTACCCGACGACGGGTTTCGTCACGTTGGCCTTGATGAATTCGGCCGCGCGCTCTTCGGCGTCACCGCCGATTTCACCGATCATGACGATGGCTTTCGTTTCGGGGTCGTTCTGGAATGCGGCGAGCGCATCAATGTGCGTCGTTCCAACGATGGGGTCTCCGCCGATGCCGATGGCGGTCGAGAATCCGAGATCGCGCAGTTCGAACATCATCTGGTAGGTCAGCGTTCCCGACTTCGAAACGAGTCCGATGGGCCCCTTGCCGGTGATGTTTGCCGGGGTGATGCCCACGAGCGCTTCGCCGGGCGTGATGATTCCCGGGCAGTTCGGACCAATGATGCGAGTCTTGTTGCCCTTCTTCGATGCGTACGCCCAGAACTCGGCCGTGTCTTGAATCGGGATGCCCTCCGTGATGATCACGAGGAGTGGGATCTCGGCGTCGATAGCCTCGACGGCGGCGTCTTTTGAGAACGCCGGCGGAACGAATGCGATGGAAACATCTGCGCCGGTGGCCTTCATGGCCTCAGCCACGGTTGCGAACACAGGCAGTTCAACGTCACCGTGCGTGACCGTTGTGCCGGCCTTGCGCGCGTTCACGCCACCGACAACCTGAGTGCCCGCAGCAAGCATACGTGCGGTGTGCTTCGAGCCTTCTGCGCCGGTGATGCCCTGCACGATGACCTTGGAGTCTTTGTTCAGAAAGATTGACATGTCGTTTTGGTCCTGTCGTCCGTGGTGTCTAGCGGGCAGC
>JBIISS010000219.1:0-2713 GCA_044340895.1 Microbacteriaceae bacterium | reverse complement strand
CGCCGAATTGCTGGCGCTCGTTCCGTCGGTTGTGTCGCGTGTCTTTCTTGCCCACGACTCGGTCACCGGATTCTTAGGCAGCATCGGACTCGGCGACGGCGTCATGACGGCCGTCGGCACAGGGGTGGTCACGCTGGGGGTCGGCGCAACTGAGATTGCGCGCGTCGACGGTTGGGGCAACCTGATTGGCGATGCTGGGTCGGCCTACTGGATTGGGCGCGCGGGGCTCGAGGCCGGCATGCGCGCCTTCGACGGTCGCTTGGATTCACCTGCGTTGTTATCCCTCGTGACCGAAAACTTCTCTCACCCGGAGGAGGCGTACATCGACCTACAGACGAGCACCGACCGCGTGGCACGGATTGCCGGGTTCGCTCGCAACATCGTGAACCTCGCTGAGCATGATGTGGCAGCCGCAGACATCGTGCGTTCGGCCGGTCGCGAGCTCGCCATCTCGGCGGTGGCAGCCGCGAAGCGCGTCGGGCTGCTGGACGCGCCCGCGCCACGATTCAGCTGGACCGGCAATGTCATGAAGTCTGACCTGTTGCGTGAGACCTTCGTCGCCGAGGTCATGCGCCAGGTACCGCGCGCGGTTCTTGCTCCGCCGGCGGGGGAGCCGGTCGATGGCGTTGCCTTGCTCGAGCACGTACCGGCCGGGTCGCCATTGATGCCAGTCATTCACGCCGCCACTCGCTAGCTCGACGGGCTAGCTAAACAAGATCGCGCCAGTCACGTTCGGGTTCGTCGTCTGCGCGAGGTGGTGGTTCTGGGTCGCCCCAGCCAAAAGAGTCCTCATCGACGATCTCAATCGGCAGCGTGATTGACGAGGTGGGTGGCACCACAACGAAGTCTTCGTCCCGACGAAACTGCAGCACGTTTTCGACATAATCACGCACGACCTCGTTGAGAGGCACATCCCGCTTCTGGGCTTCACTCATGTGCCACCGATGCTCGAGCACCTGGTGAAACAGTTCGGCGGCCTCGAGTTTGTGCTCGTATTCTTCGGGAACCGCCCGAATCACCGGTTCGTAGACTCGTGTCAACCAGAGGTGAGCCTTCATTTCCTCGTCGAGCCCGGGAACTTGCACCGTTGCGGCGTACCGATCGAGGTCGTTGAGCAGACGGCGGGCCTGATTCTCTTCGGTGTCGAGGCCGGTCAGCCGCAGCAGGCGACGGGCGTGGTGTCCGGCATCCACCACTTTGGGTTGAATGCGCACCTTCGTGCCCGAATCGGTGGTCTGGATGTCGAGTTCGCCGATATCAAAACCGAGCGAGTTCAGCCGCTCAACGCGCTTGTTGATTCGCCACAGCTCGTTCTCGTCCACGAGTTCGGGGTCGTTCAACTCGTGCCACAGCCCGTCGTAGACCTCGAGAATGCGGTCGGCGACGACAACCGGGTCGAGCGTCGGATCGATGCGCCCGCTCGCGACAAGATCCATCAGTTCACCGGCGATGTTGATTCGAGCGATGTCGAGGTCGTGCGCACGTTGCCCGTCAGTGAGTTGGGTCTGGTAGAGGCGCCCGGTTTCGGCATCGACGAGGTACGCGGCGAATGAGCCCGCGTCACGACGGAAGAGCGTGTTGCTGAGTGACACGTCACCCCAAAAGAACCCGATTGCGTGCAGGCGAACGAGCAAGAGTGCCAGCGCATCCACCAGACGCTTTGCTGTATCGGGACGCAAGGTGGTTTGGTACAGCGCGCGAAACGGCATAGAGAACTTCAAGTGCCTCGTGACGAGCGCAGCGGGCAGGTCATCGCCGTTCTCAGCGCGACGATTGGTAATGACGGCAATCGGCTTCACGCACGGAACCTTGAGCTTGCGCAGGTTGCGCAACACCTCGTACTCGCTACTTGCCATTTCGGCGGTGGTCTCTTTGATGGCCAAAACGTTGTCACCCAGCCGCGCAAATCGCACGGTGTGGCGGGAGATGCCCTTGGGCAGGCTTGTCGTGACGTCATCGGGCCAGTCGAGCAGGGGAAGTTGCCACGGGAGTGACAAAATCTCCGGCTCGACTGAAGCCGCGGTGATGTTCAGTGCGCCAGGCACGAAGACAGGCGATCGCTAGTGAATGACCGGCTTCGACAAGCGCTGTTCGGTCTCTGCGTCGAAGACGTGAACGTGCTTCGGCGTCGGAGCCACGGTGATCTTGTCGCCACGCATCGGGTGAACGCGACCATCCACGCGCACAACAATCTCGTGTTCTACGCCATTGACGGATGCGCGACCGAAGAGGTAGCCATCAGCACCGAGTTCTTCGACGACGTCGACCTCGACGGCGATGCCCTTGCCCTTCGTCACTTCAAGATCCTCGGGGCGAACACCGACGGTAACCGTCTTGCCCTTGCCGTGCTTGAGCACCTCAGGGCCGACCTTGATGACATCGTTTCCGATCTCCACGCCGTCGGCGGTGAGCTTGCCCGGAAAGAGGTTCATCGCGGGAGAACCGATGAAGCCGGCGACAAATACGTTGACCGGGTTTTCGTAGAGGTCACGAGGGGTGCCAACCTGCTGCAGAAGGCCGTCTTTCAAGACTGCAATGCGATCTCCCATGGTGAGCGCCTCCGTCTGGTCGTGCGTGACATACACCGTCGTGACACCCAGGCGACGTTGGAGCGACGCAATCTGCGTGCGTGTCTGCACGCGAAGCTTGGCGTCGAGGTTCGACAGCGGCTCATCCATCAAGAACACCTGCGGCTTGCGCACGATGGCGCGAC
>JBIISS010000217.1:0-2722 GCA_044340895.1 Microbacteriaceae bacterium | reverse complement strand
TCGTGGCAGCTCGTCTTCTGCTCAAGACCATCTACAAGAGTGTGCTCGGTGACTACGACACGGAGGCAGAGCTTCTGGCGTTGCACCGCGACAACTTTGCTCCGAACATCCTTCGTGGCGTCACCGAGGGCCTGCTCGACCCGCGCCTTGGCGAACTTTTTGACCTGGATGCGCTCGCCGCCGAGCTCATTCCCGCAAACGATGGCCTGCTCAAGTACATCGGTGTTGTCACGCTCAACAACCGCTACGGCATCAAGGGCCGCAACGGAGACCCACTCGAGGTTCCCCAGTACTTCTGGATGCGCATCTCGATGGGCCTCTCGCTCAACGAGGCCAACCCCACCGAGCACGCAATCGGCTTCTACAAGAAGATGAGCTCGCTCGAGTACCTCGCCGCCGGCTCGACGCTCGTTAACGCCGGAACGATTTCGCCCCAGCTCGCCAACTGCTTCGTGCTCGAAATGCAGGACGACATGGAGCACATCGCGAAGACCACGCGTGACGTCATGTGGCTCACCAAGGGAACTGGTGGCATCGGCCTCTCGGTCACCAAGCTTCGCGCGCAGGGCTCGCCCATTCGTTCGAACAACACCACGTCGACCGGGCCAATCCCGTTCATGCACACCATCGACTCAATCCTTCGTGCGGTCAGCCGCGGCGGCAAGAAGTTTGGCGCCCTGTGCTTCTACATGGAGAACTGGCACATGGACTTCCCGGAGTTCCTCGACCTTCGTCAGAACTCGGGTGACCCCTACCGTCGTACCCGCACGGCCAACACCGCGGTGTGGATCAGCGACGAGTTCATGAAGCGCGTGCAGAACGACGACGACTGGTACCTCTTCGACCCACTCGAGGTCACCGACCTCAACGAGCTCTACGGCAAGGCATTCAGCGAGCGTTACAACCACTACGTGGCGGAGGCGGAGGCTGGCCGCATGAACCTCTTCAAGAAGATCGGTGCACGCGAGCAGTTCAAGTCGATCCTCATCTCGCTCCAGACCACCAGCCACCCGTGGCTGACCTGGAAAGACACGATCAACCTTCGTGCGCTTAACAACAACACCGGCACGATTCACTCGTCCAACCTCTGCACCGAGATCACTCTCCCGCAGGATGAAGACAACGTGTCGGTCTGTAACCTCGCGTCGATCAACCTGTCGCGTCACATCACCGACGACGGCAAGGTTGACTTCGCCAAGCTGCACGAGAGTGCAAAGAGCGCGATTCGTCAGCTCGACAACCTCATCGACATCACCCGTTCGTCGGTCGCTGAAGCAGACTTCTCCAACTCGCAGAACCGCGCCGTTGGTCTCGGTCTCATGGGCTACACCGACATCGTGGAGCGTCTTGGCTTCAGCTACGAGTCACCCGAAGCGTTCGACCTCATCGACGAAATCACCGAGCACATCTCGTACGCCGCCATCGAGGCGAGCGTTGAGCTCGCGAAGGAGCGCGGCGCGTACACGAACTTTGAAGGTTCGCGTTGGTCCAAGGGACTCGTGCCATTCGACAGCATCGACCTCGCTCAGGCCGACCGCGGAGTACCCATCACAGTCAACCGTCGCACGACGCTTGACTGGGATGCCCTGCGTGCCAAGGTCAAGGGTGGAATGCGTAACGCGACGCTCATGGCAATCGCGCCCACCGCATCCATCGGTCTGGTCGCAGGAACCACGCCGGGTCTCGACCCGCAGTTCTCGCAGATCTTTAGCCGTTCCACCAGCTCGGGCAAGTTCCTCGAGGTCAACCGCAACCTCGTTACCGACCTGCAGAAGCTCGGTCTGTGGGAGTCGGTTCGCGAAGACATCCTGCGTAGCCAGGGCGACATCCAGTCGATTCCGTCGATTCCCGACCACATCAAAGAGGTGTACAAGACGAGCTTCCAGCTGTCGCCGTATGCGTTCCTCGAGGTGGCTGCTCGGGCTCAGAAGTGGATCGACCAGGCGATTAGCCGCAACATGTACCTCGAGACGCGTGACATCGGCGACATGATGGAGATCTACTCGGAAGCCTGGAACTTGGGCGTGAAGACCACCTACTACCTGCACATGAAGCCACGTCACACGGCTGAGCAGTCGACGGTCAAGGTGAACAAGTCCGAGGACATCAACGCGGGCGCCACTGCCTCGTCGGCAGCTCCGAAGAAGGGCTTCGGTTTCGCGGCTCCGTCCGGCGCACCGGCCGAACCGCAGACCGTGACGGCAGGCGCTTCGGCGGAACCCGCTGTTGCAGCTCCCGCTCGCAAGGGCTTTGGCTTTGGCGCAGCAACCACAACCGACTAATTCACGACTTATCGAGGAACAAAAGCATG
Source organism: Microbacteriaceae bacterium (assembly GCA_044340895.1). Classification (GTDB taxonomy): domain Bacteria; phylum Actinomycetota; class Actinomycetes; order Actinomycetales; family Microbacteriaceae; genus RFQD01. The sequence goes on along the minus strand of JBIISS010000217.1, from coordinate 411 downwards.
AACGAGAACGTTTCAATTGCTGGCGAGCAGTACATCGTCCCCATCGACCCGATGGATGACCTGTACTGCGACTCCTGCCAGTAACCACCACCCCCGTAAACCTGAAAGCGAGAAAACACAATGGGAATTCTTGGCACCGGAGTGCAAGAAGGATTGATGCTCAAGCCAGTCAAGTACAAGTGGGCGATGGACCTTTACGACCAGGCTGTAGCTAACACCTGGTTCCCCAACGAAATTCAGCTCGGCGAAGACATCGCCGATTTCAAGAAGATGACGGATGAAGAACGTCACGCCATCACCTTCTTGATGAGCTACTTCAACCCGAACGAGCTGCTCGTAAACAAGGCGCTTGCATTCGGCGTCTACCCCTACGTGAACGCACCCGAGTGCCACCTGTACCTCGCGAAGCAG
>JBIISS010000216.1:0-2725 GCA_044340895.1 Microbacteriaceae bacterium | reverse complement strand
CGCAATCCAAGTGAGCCCGGTGGTCGCCATTCTCGCGTCCGTCGCTTTCTTCTTCGTTGGTGGGCTCTGGTTTGTCACGTCGCCGATTGTCGGCCGGGTAGCCATACCTCGTAGCCGACGCCGAATCGGCTACGTGCTCAAGAACAGCACCGTGCTGATGACGACATTCGTTGGCTTGCTCCTCGTCGCCGCATTCGGCGCCGTCGAAGCGGGAATCGTGTCGATTTACGGTGACGGTTCGCCGAACGCCGGCATCGTGCTGGCGGTTTTCTCAGTGTCGTCGTTGATCGGGGGGCTCGTCATCGGACATCGACCACTCGGCCGGTTGTCCCTTGCGCTTCGAATGACCATCGTCGCGATCGGAATGATCGTGGTTCCTCTTTCGCTCGACTTTTGGTGGCTCTGCGGCGTTCTCTTTTTTGCTGGCCTCGGCGTTGCACCGGCATTGGCCGCGCTCTTCACTGCTGTCTCAGCAACGGTCAAGTTCAGTGACACCGCCGAAGCATTCGGCTGGATGGGTACGGGTCAACTCATTGGTGTCGCCGGCGGTTCGGCGATTGCCGGAATCTGCATCGATAACTTCGGGTCACAGTCCGCTCTTCTCGTCGCCGGGCTGTTCGCCGTGGCTGGTGCCATTGCCTCCTTTGTCGGGTATCGCTGGATGCCCGACCTCAAGCACGGCAACGTGAGTCCGATTCCCGACACCGACTCCGTCGACGTCGTCAGCTGAGTTGTTCGTACACCTGTCGTCACCGAGTTGTTACCGCATTCTCAGGGTTTCTTGGATGTGTGGTGGCGTAGCGTGAGTGGCATGAACAAGAGATTCGCCCCGGCGTTTGGCGCCGCATCCATCGCATTGGCACTTGGCGTGACCCTCGGGCTCTCCGGTTGCTCCTCAACCGACTCGATGTCATCACTCGAAAAAGACTCGATGTCGATGATGGCTCCTGGCGGAGCCGTCAGTGATGCGTCGATTGGCATGGGGAGTGGCATTGGGCTCGATGCGAGCGTCAGTGATTCACCGACCATGGAACGATCGACGATTGAGACCGCATTCCTGTCGCTGACCTCATCGGCACCTCAAGACGCAGCCCTGAAGGCCGACGAGTTGGTCACCCAAGCTGGCGGATTTGTTCAGGACTCCTCGTGGAGCCCGGCTAACGAGTACTCTCCCGAAATCGCCTATCTCACCGTTCGCGTTCCTGCCGACTCCATTGACGTCGTACTGACGGCACTGGGCACCCTCGGAACCGTTGACTCGTTGTCGCGGTCACAAAGCGACGTGACCCTTCAGGTAACTGACCTCGACACTCGTATCACCAGCTTGCAGTCCTCGCTCGATGACCTGCGCGCACTCCAGAGTCAAGCCACCAATGTGAGCGACCTCATCACGGTCGAGGCGGCCATCGCACAACGCCAGGCAGAACTCGACAGCTTGGTTGCGCAACAGACGTATCTCAACGACCAGGTGGGCATGTCGACCATCGGTGTGACGATTTCGGGGGCCGTCGGCAGCACGCCGACGAACCAGTCCTTCTGGGACGGACTCGTGGCCGGTTGGAATTCACTTGCCGTCGCCGGAGCAGCGCTCATCGTCGGGCTCGGATTTGCCCTGCCGTGGATTCTGCTCCTCGCCGTCATCGGCGCCGTTGTGTTCGCCATTGTGGTTGCGCTGGTGCGGCGATCGCGCGGCACAGCCCCGGCCGCGAAGTCGACCTCGAAGACCGCCGCAAAGCGGGCTACGTCAGCGTCGAAGAAGTAGCAGAAGTTAGAGGGCGGTAACGACAGCCGCGGTTCGCTCCGCCGCCTCGCGCAGAATCGCGTGATTCGTCGCAAGGTTGACGCGCACGTGGCCGTCAGACCCGAGGCCGAAGAACTCCGCGGGGCTGAAGGCCACGCGACCCTTCTCTCGCAACAGCGGAGCCGGGTCGCTGGGAACCCCGTAGCCACGAAGATCGAGCCAACCGAGGTACGTGGCCTCGGGCACGAGGAACTTGGCTTTCGGCATGAGTGTCGCTACCTGCTCGGCAAAGAACTGTCGGTTCGAGTCGAGACCGGCGAGCACGGCATCCAGCCACTCACCGCCGTGACGATAGGCGGCCGTGTGAGCGATGACGCCCAAGTGACTGGTCCAGGCAACGTTGTTTGCCTTCATGCGTGTGAGCAACGGCTTTTGGTTTGAGCCGGCGATGATGAGGGCGGCCTTGATGCCCGCGAGATTGAACGCTTTGGATGCGCTCGTCAACGCGAATGCGTTCTCCGCACCCTCCAGCGTGAGAATCGGGGTGAAGGTGTGACCGGGCATCTGAAGCGACGCGTGAATCTCGTCACTCACGATGTGCACGCCGAATGTGTTGGCGAGGTCGACCATCGACTGCAGTTCGTCGCGCGTGTGCGACACGCCCGTTGGGTTGTGCGGGTTTGACAGCAGGAACACGCCGCCTTTGCCACCAGCCTTCACCTGGGTGAACGCCTCTTCGAGGGATGCCATGTCGACGCGACCGGCTTCGTTGAGCTGAGCAAACACCTGCGGGCGGCCGAGGCGCTTGACGTGCTGATCGAACGGGCCGTACACCGGAGGTGTCGTGATGACGGGCCCTCCCGGTTCGCTGAGCGTGGTGATCAGATCGTCTACACCCGACATCACATCGGTGATGGCGTAGCTGAAGGTCGGGTCGAGGTTCCACCCAAACCGTTCGGCCGCAAAGTCGGAATGCGCTTCGCC